>JBOHKZ010000355.1:0-19167 GCA_050729355.1 Phenylobacterium sp.
GGCAATGACCGCGGCGCGAGTGATCGCGGCGGCGACCGGGGCGGCTATGAGCGGCGCGGTGGCGACGACCGTGGCGGGCGCAGCTATGAGCGCCCCGTCTATCCGAGCCGTGGCGGGCCGCCGCAGGGCTACCGCGAAGGCCGCGGCGAACCCTATCGCGGCGACCGGCGCGGTTACGAGTACGACGCTGCGCCGCCGCCCCAGTATTACGCTCCGAGCGCGCGCCGCGGCGGCTACATGCCTCCGCAGGCCGCCGCGCCGGTGCCGGACCCTGGACGTTATCGGCTGCGCCCGGCGCCCCGAGGCTTCACCTGGGTCAGGACCGCCAACGGCTACGCCATGGTCGGCCAGGACGGCCGGGTGTTCGACGTGGTGCCGTACTAGCTAGCCGAGCTTGGCCTTCAGCATCTGGTTGATGACGCCGGGGTTCGCCTTGCCGCCGGTCTCCTTCATCACCTGACCGACGAACCAGCCGATCGCCTGGGGCTTTTCCTTCACCTGGGCGGCCTGGCCGGGGTTGTCGGCGATCAGCCGGTCGATGATGGTTTCCAGGGCGCCGGTGTCGGACACCTGCTTGAGCCCGGCTTTCTCGACGATCTCGCCGGCCGCGCCCTCGCCCGCCCACATGCGCTCGAAGACGTCCTTGGCGATCTTGGAGGAGATGACGCCCTCCTCGATCAGCCGCACCAGCTCGGCGATGCCGGCCGGCTTGATGGGTGAATCCTGGATGTCGATCCCGCCGGCGGTGAGCCGCGCGGCTAGGTCGTTGGTCACCCAGTTGGCGGTGAGCTTGGCGTCACGGCCCTTAACGGCGGCCTCGTAGAAGTCGGCGCGGGCCTGCTCGGTGATCAGCACGCCGGCGTCGTAGGCGGTGAGCCCGTACTGGGTTTGCAGGCGCGCCTTCTTGGCGTCCGGCAGCTCCGGCAGCGTCGCCTCGATCGCCTTCACCCATGCCGGGTCCAGCACCAGCGGCAGTAGGTCGGGATCTGGGAAGTAGCGATAGTCGTGCGCGTCTTCCTTGGATCGCATGAAGCGGGTCTCGCCCTTGCCGGGATCGAACAGGCGGGTCTCCTGGTCGATCTTGCCGCCGTCCTCGAGGACCTCGATCTGACGGCGGGCCTCATATTCGATGGCCTGCTGGATGTAGCGGTAGGAGTTGACGTTCTTGATCTCGCAGCGCGTGCCCAAGTGGCTGAAGTCGCCGGTCTCGCGGAACTTCTCGTAGGCGCCCGGGCGGCAGACCGAGACGTTGACGTCAGCGCGCAGGTTGCCCTTCTCCATGTCGCCGTCGCAGGTGCCGAGATACACCAGGATGGTCCGCAGCTTCTTCACGTAAGCGGCGGCTTCCTCAGAACTTCTCATATCCGGCATGGAGACGATCTCCATGAGCGCGGTGCCGGCGCGATTCAGGTCGACATAGGTCGAGTTGGGGTCCTGTTCGTGCAGCATCTTGCCGGCGTCCTGCTCCAGGTGCAGACGCTCGATGCGCACGGTGAAGGTCGACCCGTCGTCATGCTCGACGATGACTTCGCCCTCGCCGACTATGGGATCCTTGTACTGACTGATCTGATAGCCCTGCGGCAGGTCGGGGAAGAAGTAGTTCTTCCGGTCGAAGTGGCTCTTCAGGTTGATCCGGGCCTTCAGGCCGAGACCGGTCTTCACCGCCTGCTCGATGCAGTGGCGGTTGATCACCGGCAGCATGCCAGGCATGGCCGCGTCCACCAGGGAGACCTGCTCGTTGGGACCCGCGCCGAATCCCACGGCCGCGCCGCTGAATAGCTTGGCGGTGGAGACCACCTGGGCGTGGACCTCCAGGCCCAGCACGATTTCCCACGGGCCGGTGCGGCCTTCGATCACTTGGCTCTTCTTAGTCATGGCCTCTCACTAGAGCATTTTCCGCGGAAGTGGAGGCTGGTTCGCCGCAGAAAATGCACCGCGACCGGCTCCATCGCCGCCTTTCCCGGCGCCACGAGGACGCCCCAAAGCCGCGAGAGAACGTGGTCGGCGAACGGCCGTCTTGTCAGATCGTCAAAATCAGGGCTCAAACTTCGCCCTCTCACATCCCTTCGGGGGAAGGAAAACGATGAAGACCACCCTTTTTGCGGCCGCCGCCGCCCTCTCCGTTCTCGCGGCCGCTCCGGCGTTCGCCCAGGCGCCGGCCGCTCCGGCTCCCGCGGCGCCGGCCGCCGCCGGCGCGCTCAGCGTCGAGAACACGCCGATCGAGACCATCGTCGCCAACCCGGCCGGCAAGGCCGTGCTGGACAAGGACCTTCCGGGTCTGACCACCCATGAGGCCTACGATCAGTTCAAGGCCATGACGCTGGCCCAGGTCGCCCCGATGAGCCAGGGCGCGATCACGCCCGAGGCCCTGAAGACCGTCCAGGCTGACCTCGACAAGATCGGCAAGTAGGGAATCTGCGGCCACCCTCTCCGGTCTGGAGAGGGTGAGCCCGTCCTGAAGATTGCGGTAGAGCGCCTGTGGCGCGTGGATAGCGCTTGCGCGCCCCCCCGCTCATGCGCTCAAGCTGACCAGTGACAAGAAACCCGTCGGGGAAGGATCTGACACCATGAAGACCAAGCTCATCGCGGGCCTCGCGGCCCTCGCTACCCTCGCCGCCGTCCCGGCTTTCGCCCAGACCCCCGCCGCGCCGGCTCCCGCCGCCGCCGCCGGCCCGCTCTCGGTCGAAAAGACGCCGATCGGCCAGATCATCGCCAACCCGGCCGCCAAGGCCGCGCTGGAGAAGGCCGTGCCGACGATCGATCAGTACTACGATCAGATCAAGGAAATGACCCTCGCCCAGGTCGCGCCGATGAGCCAGGGCGCGCTCGACGACGCCAAGCTGAAGGCGCTTCAGGCCGAGTTCGACAAGATCAAGTAAGACGACGGCGTCCGCGCCGAACGGATCAGCCCCTCGCCATCGGCGGGGGGCTTTTTCGTGCGGTCACCACCACTTTTTCGGCTTGGCCCGAAAGTCGGCGGCCTTCTCGATCGCGCCGCCCAGCGAGAACAGGGTCCCCTCGTCCAGCGCCCGGCCGATCAGCTGCAGGCCGAGCGGCAGGCCCGAGGCGTCGAGGCCGGCCGGAACGCTCATCCCCGGCAGCCCCGCCAGGTTCACCGTCACGGTGAAGATGTCATTCAGGTACATGGCCACCGGATCGTCGGACTTGTCGCCGAGCTGGAACGCCGCCGAGGGCGCCGTGGGCGTCAGCAGGGCGTCGACCTTCTCCCAGGCCTGGTCGAAATCGTCGGAGATGCGCCGACGGACCTTCAGCGCCTTCAGATAGTAGGCGTCGTAGTAGCCGGCGGAGAGCACGTAGGTGCCGATCATGATCCGGCGCTTCACCTCGGCGCCGAAGCCGGCGGCGCGCGACCGCTCATAGGTCTCGGTGAGGTTCGCACCATCTTGGCGCAGGCCGTAGCGCATGCCGTCGTAGCGGGCGAGGTTCGACGACGCCTCGGCCGGGGCCACGATGTAGTAGGCCGGCAGGGCGTATTTGGTGTGCGGCAGGCTGACCTCGACGATCTCGCAGCCGGCGTCCTTCAGCCAGGCGATCCCCTGCTCCCAGAGCGCGTCGATCTCGGCGGGCATGCCGTCGACGCGGTACTCCTTCGGCACCCCGATCCGCAGGCCCTTCACCGACTTGCCGACGAAGGACGCGAAGTCAGGCGTCTCGACGGGCAGGCTGGTGGAGTCCTTCGGGTCATGGCCGGCCATCGATGAGAGCAGGATCGCGGTGTCCTCGACCGTGCGCGCCATCGGCCCCGCCTGGTCGAGCGACGAGGCGAACGCGACGATCCCCCAGCGCGAGCAGCGGCCGTAGGTCGGCTTGATCCCGACCGTGCCGGTGAACGACGCCGGCTGGCGGATCGAACCGCCGGTGTCGGTGGCCGTGGCCCCGAGGCAGAGCTCGGCGGCGACCGCCGAGGCCGACCCGCCGGAGGATCCGCCGGGCGTCAGCTGGGCGTTGCCGCCCTCGGTCCGCCAGGGATTGACCACCGGTCCCCACGCCGAGGTCTCGTTGGACGAGCCCATGGCGAACTCGTCCATGTTGAGCTTGCCCAGCATCACCGCGCCGTCGCGCCACAGGTTCGAGGTGACGGTGCTTTCATACGTCGGCTTGAAGTCGCCGATGATCTTCGAGCCGGCGGTCGAGCGGACGCCCTCGGTGCAGAAGAGGTCCTTGATGCCGAGCGGCGCGCCCTCCAACGGCCCTGCGGTCCCGGCGGCGCGGCGCGCGTCGGAGGCCTTGGCCATCTCCAGCGCCTTTTCCGGCGTCTCAAGCACATAGGCGTTCAGCGCGCGCGCGGCCTCGACGGCCTCGACGTGCGCCTGGGTGATCTCGACCGACGAGAACGACTTGGCGGCCAGGCCGTCGAGCGCGGCCTTCAGGGTGAGAGTGGTGAGGTCAGACATTACTCGACCACCTTGGGCACGACGAAGAAGTTGCCGACGCGCTTCGGCGCGTTCGAGAGCACGAGCTCGGGGTCGCCGCCCTCGGTGACCACGTCGTCGCGCATGGGCATGGGAACGTGGACGGCCGAGGTCATCGGCTCGACCCCGTCGGTGTCGACTTCGCCGAGCTGCTCGATCCAGTCCATGATCCCGGAGAGCTCCCTGGCGAGCTGTTCGACCGTCTCTTCCGGCTGGGCGATCCTCGCCAGCCTGGCGACCTTGCGCACGGTCGCCGCATCGATGGTCATGCCATCCTCCTGTAACTCAGGGGCGTGGGTTAGCCGTGCGAGGGGCGTCTTTGCAAGCTATGGGTGGCGGATGGCCGTCGTAGACCTCCTGGAATTGCCCGCGCAGCTCGCGCCCTACACGCCCCTCGTGGGCCTGGACCTCGGCGAGAAGACCATCGGGGTCGCGGTTTCCGACGCCACCCGCACGGTGGCGAGCCCGCTCGACCTGATCCGCAAGACCAAGTTCACCGACGACGCCAAGGCGCTGTTCAAGCTCATGGACGGCCGCGGCGCGGCGGGGATCGTCATCGGCCTGCCGGTGAACATGGACGGGACCGAGGGACCGCGCTGCCAATCCAGCCGCGCCTTCGCCCGCAACATCCTGCGGCTCAAGGACCTCCCCATCGCCTTCTGGGACGAGCGGATGAGCTCGATGGCGATCAACCGCATGCTGATCGACGAAGCCGACATGAACCGCGCCCGCCGCGCCGAGGTGGTCGACAAGGCCGCCGCCGGCTGGATCCTGCAGGGTGCCCTGGACCGGCTGCGGAACGCCTAGAGCCTGCCGGCTAAGAGGTTCCCTCCGGCGCGTCGGAACGAGGCGTCATCGACATCGGCGACTCGACCCCCGCGAGCCACGGCCGCGCCTCGCAATCCTTGCTCCCATAACAATGTTCTGGCACATTCCAGACGGAGCCGTGCTCGGGCTGTTCCAGGCTCCGCAGCCGGTGACATCATGGCAGACAGCGCTGAACCGCAGGCGTCGCCGCGGTCCGAACAGCCGGGCCTGCATTATAGCGCCTTCATCAGCTACAACAGCCGGGACACACTGTTCGTCAGGCGCCTGCACAAACGCCTCGAGACCTATCGCGTGCCGGGGCGGCTGGCGGCGTCGTCGCCGACGGTGGTCAGCAGGACCCACCGGATCAAGCCGATCTTTCGCGACAACCTCGAGCTATCCGCGGCCTACGACCTGACGACGGCTGTGCGCGAGGCGATCGCCCAATCCGACTATCTGATCGTCGTCTGCTCCCCCCACTCGGCGAATTCAGAGTGGGTCGGGCGGGAAATCGAGCTCTTCCGCACCCTGCATGGCGACAACCATATCCTCGCGGCGCTGATCGACGGAACGCCGCAGACCGCCTTCCCTCCCGCGCTGCACGGCCGGCGGCCCGCAGATGCATTCGAACCCCTCGCAGCCGATTTCCGCCCGGGCGCAAGCGGCCAAAAACTTGCCTTCCTGAAGCTGATCGCCGCCTTGATCGGCGTCCCGCTGGACGAGCTTTTGCAGCGCGACAGCCAGCGGCAACTCCGGCAGATCGCGGCCGTGGCGGTCGGCGGCGTTGCAGGCATTGCGGTGGTGGCGGGACTTGCCGTGGCGGCTCTCAATGCCCGGGCAGACGCTGCGTTACAGCGGAACCGGGCGGGGGGGCTGGGCGACTTCATGACCACCGACCTGCGCAAGGGCCTTGAAGAGGCCGGCCGCCACGACCTTTTGGATCAGGTCAACCGCGCGGCCTTGGACTCCTACAAGAGCGAGAATCTGTCGCGCCTGACGCCGGAGCAGCTAGTGCAGCGGGCGAAGCTGCTCCAGGGCATGGGCAAGGACGCCGAGAAGCGCGGGGAGCTGACGAAGGCGCACGAGCAGTTCGAAGCGGCGCACAAGACGACGGCGGCGCTGCTAGCCGCCAAGCCCGACGATCCAAAGCGCCTCTTCGCCCACGCCCAGAGCGAATATTGGATCGGCTTCATCAACTGGCGGGAGGGCGATGCCGGACGCGCGAAAGCGGGCTTCGATAGCTACGCCGAGCTTGCTGATCGGCTCGTCGCCGCCGACCCCCTGAACGACGACTGGAGGATGGAGACTGTCTACGGCGCCCACAACCTCGGCATGCTGGCTCTACGGCAGGCCGGCGATCCAGCTCGGGCGGACCGGTATTTCCACGTCGCGCTGAAGCGGCTCGAGACCATTGTCCTGCACAAGCCGAGCGACCCGGAGGTCCTGACGGAGCGCGCGACGCTCCTGGCGTGGCTGGCCGATAGCCAGCGCCTGCAGGGCCATCTTGTGGAAGCCAGGGCTACCCGCGAGGCCCAACGGCGAACGCTCGAGGACCTGCTGGCCAAGAACCCTCGGAACGTGGAGGTAAAACGCCATCTCCTGGCCAATGATCTGGGTCTGGCGCGCATTGCGGCCGCCGAAGGCGCCTCGGACCGGGCAATCCCGATGTTCGAAGCCGGATACGCCAAAGCATTGATCCTGGAAGCCCAGGACCCAGACAACAAGGACTATCCCAAGCAGGCCAGGATGTTCGAGCTGTTCGAGGCAGACCTGTGGCTCAAGCTTCCCCGGCATAAGCGCCCCCCGGCCACGGTGATCGCAGCGAAGATTGGGGACTGCGCGCCTCTAGGCCCTGGCGCCGATAATCAGGAAATCAGCGATTTCTGCGGCGTGCTGCTCGCGCGCTTCCGCAGCCAACAGGGAGATCGCGCCGGAGCGGCAGCGGCCCTAGCTCCCGTGCGGCAACACGCGGCCGCACGACACGACGTCTTGACGGCCCGATGGGGGCTCAATCTGGCGGCTGAGGCGCGCCCGATTCAATTGGCGGAGGGAGGGCCGAGATGAGGATTTTGGCGAGGATTGTAGCGTCTACGATGGCGGCGTCGTTAGCGGTCGCGGCGTGCACGAAGCCCACTGCCGCCCCCTCGCCGACGCCCGCCCAAACCACTGCAAAGATGACCTTCACATATCCAATCGGGAAATGCCCAGACGGAACCAAGCCGGATCCCAACGAAAATTACACCGTTACGCTAGGGCCCAACTTCGACTTGACCAATCCTGACGTGGCCAAGGGCGGTCACAAGCCGGTCACGCCCAAGAAACCCCGACTTCACCCAACCCAACTCGACATCGTCACAGACCTTTTGAAGGTCAAAAAAACCGGAACAGTGACAATAGTTTTGACCGGCAAGTGGCTGAATTTCACGGAGCATGATGTCTTCAGCGGCGCTGACGAAGGCGCGCAGGAAGTATTCTGCGACGTGACCTTTGCCAAGGATCGCAAATCTCTTACTTTCACGGTCCTCCCGAACGTCACATATCCCTACGCGAGCTACATCCTAGGCCTGGTGGCGGACGACAAGGACCCCAAGAGCGCCGACAAACTGACGGCCTTCATCGACCCGGGCGTCGACAACGACGGGTTCCAGTAGTCACGAGATGCGGCGTGGCTGGACGACCGCCAAAACTGCGCCGTCCGTCGCCCGCAGGCGCTACAGCCCGCCACCAAAGAGGTCCGGCTTTCCGATCTGGACGCCCTTGGCGCGCAGGATCCCGTAGGCGGTCGACAGGTGGAAAAAGAGGTTGGTGGTCGCAAAGACGCTGACCCACTGACCGGCCGGCAGGGTCGGCGACATGTCCCCGCCGATGGTGACGGTCAGCGGAACGTCATCTCGGCCGGCGAACTGCTCGGGGGTCAAGGCCGCCAGGTAGGCCTTGGACTTGGCGATGGCGGCACGGAAGCCTGCGACGTCGAGGTCGGCGCTGACGTCCTCCGGGACCGGCAGGCCAGTGGCGCGCGACAGCCACTGCGGCGGGAAGTTGCAGACGACCATCAACTGAAAGCGGAGCGGCTGCATATCCTCGATCAGCCGCCAGTCCAGCATGTCGGCCTCGGAGACGCCCGTCGCGGCCGCGTGGTCGACGCCCTTGGTCAGGAGGTTCGCGGCAGTGTCGAGCACGCGCGTGTACATGCCCACGAAGCTGTAGAGACTGATCGCCATCTGTTTCCCCTCGATGCGTTGAGCGGCTCATATGCCGTCAGCCCGCCGCCTCGCAAAGGCTTCCCTTCACCGGCGGCGTCACCTAAGAGCACGTTTTGATGACAACGACCCCTCCTGGTCTGAACGAGGTCCTGCAGCGGACCTTTTCCTTTCCGAAACGCCATTTCCTGTCGGTCACCGACCTCAATGAGGTCGAGGTCGCGAACCTGCTCGACCTCGCCGACGGATTCGTCAGCCTGAATCGCCAGACGGCGAAGAAGCTCGACCTGCTCAAGGGTCGGACGCTGATGAACCTCTTCTTCGAGAACTCGACGCGGACGCAGAGCTCCTTCGAGCTGGCCGGCAAGCGGCTGGGCGCCGACGTGGTCAACATGAGCCCGCGCTCCTCGGCCATGTCGAAGGGCGAGACCTTGATCGACACGGCGGTGACGCTGAACGCCATGCAGCCCGACCTGCTGGTGATCCGCCACGCCTCGTCGGGGGCCGCGTCGCTGCTCTCCCAGAAAGTCACCTGCTCTGTCGTCAACGCCGGCGACGGGCAGCACGAGCATCCAACCCAGGCGCTGCTCGACGCGCTCTCCATGCGCCGCGCCTTCGGCCGCATCGCGGGGCTGAGCGTGGCGATCTGTGGCGACGTGCTGCACAGCCGCGTTGCCCGCTCCAATATCGCGTTGCTGCAGATGCTGGGCGCCGAGGTCCGGCTGGTCGGGCCGCCGACCCTGATCCCCAACCAGGCCGACCGCTGGAACGTGGCGATCCACCACGACATGCGCGAAGGCATCAAGGGCTGCGACGTGGTGATGATGCTGCGCCTGCAGCTCGAGCGCATGGACGGCGTGATGGCCCCGTCGCAGCGCGAGTATTTCCGCTTCTTCGGCCTCGACCGCGAGAAGCTGGCCTTCGCCGCCCCGCATGTGCGCGTGATGCACCCAGGGCCGATGAACCGCGGCGTGGAGATCGACAGCGACGTCGCCGACGACCTCAGCGTCAGCCTGATCCAGGACCAGGTCGAGATGGGCGTCGCCGCCCGCATGGCCGTCCTCACCTCCCTGGCCGCGCGCCTCGAGAATGACCGATGAGCGCCCGCCCCACTGCCTTCACCAATGTCCGCCTGCTGGATCCGGCCAGCGGCTACGACGGACCCGGCGCCATCGTGGTCACCGAAGGCGTCATCGCCGACGTCGTGAAGGGCTCCGACCTCGGCTCGCTCTCCAAGGATATCGAGGTGGTGGACGGGCGAGGCGCCCTCCTCCTGCCCGGCCTGGTCGACATCCGGGTCAAGACCGGCGAACCGGGGACCGAGACCAAGGAGACCCTGAAGTCGGCGGCCCGCGCCGCGGCGGCCGGCGGCGTCACCTCCATCGTCCTGCAACCGGATACCCACCCCGTGGTCGACGAGCCCTCGGTAGTGGACTTCATCTTGCGGCGCGCCCGCGACATCGAGCTCGTGAACGTCTACCCCGCCGGCGCCGCCACCAAGGGCTGCGAGGGCCAGCGGATGGCCGAGATCGGGCTGATGGCCGAGGCTGGCTGCCTCTACGTGACCGACGCCGACCGGCCGATCGTGGACTCCAAGGTCATGCGCCGGGTGCTGTCCTACGCGAAAGCTTTCAACGTGCTGGTGGCGCACCGCCCGGCCGACCCGTGGCTCTCGACGGGTGCGGCGGCTAGCGAGGGCGAGTTCGCCTCGCGCATGGGCCTGCCCAGCGTGCCGGCCATCGCCGAGAAGATCATGCTGGAACGCGACCTGGCGCTGGTGGAGCTGACCGGCGCCCGACTGCTGGTCGACCAGCTCACCACCGAGGCGGCGCTGGAGAGCTTCCGGCGGGGGCGCGACCGGGGCCTGCCCGTAGTCGCCACGACATCGATCAACCACCTGTCGTTCAACGAGATCGACATCGGCGACTACCGGACCTTCTGCAAGGTCGAGCCGCCGCTGCGCTCCGAGGACGACCGTCAGGCCGTGATCGAGGCGGTCGCCTCAGGGCTCATCCAGATCATCGTCTCGGCCCATGCGCCCGCGCCGGCCGAAGACAAGCGCCTGCCCTACGACGAGGCCGCGCCCGGGGCGGTGGGTCTGCAGACTCTCCTGCCGGCGCTGCTCACCTTCCACCACGAGGGCCGCATTCCGCTGATCGACCTGATCCGGGCGGTGACCTCCGCGCCGGCCGACCTGCTGGGCCTTCCCGCCGGCCGCCTGGCCAAGGGCGCGCCCGCCGACCTGGTGCTCTGCGACCTCAACGCGCCGCTGGTCATCGACGCGGACAAGCTGGTCTCGAAGTCAAAGAACTCGCCGTTCGACGGCCGCCGACTGCAGGGCAAGGTCCTACGGACGGTCGTGGACGGACGGACTGTCTACGAGGCGTAGGTCCCGCCAGGCTTGTCCATCGGTAGCTCTCCAGCTAATCCAGACCGACACCATCGTCATTTAGCCAATCGCCAATATGCCCATCGTCGACGCGCTCAAGGCTATCGGCAACGACCGGCGGCTCCAGATCCTGGAGTGGCTGAAGGACCCGCGCGCCCACTTCCGCGAGCAGGTGGACGGCGATCTGGTGGACGACGGCGTCTGCGGTCTGTTGATCGCCGAGAAGCTGGCGGTGAGCCAGCCGACGCTCAGCGAGCACATGCGGATTCTGGTGCAGGCCGACCTGGTCACCGCCAAGCGGATCAAGCAGTGGACCTTCTATCGCCGTAACGAGGCGGCGATCGCCAACCTCAAGCAGGCGTTCACCTCGACCGTCTGACGCGCTAGGACTCGCATCCAAGAGGGAGCGTCCATGTTCGCAGAACTGAGTCCGGCGATGATCGCCGCCGCCATCGTGGGCGGCTACCTGCTGGGTTCGATCCCGTTCGGGGTGATCGTGATGCGCGCGGCCGGCGCCGGCGATCCACGGGCCATCGGCTCCGGCAACATCGGCGCGACCAATGTGCTCAGGAGCGGCAAGCGGGGCTTGGCGGCGCTGACCCTGCTGGGCGACGGCGGCAAGGGCGCGGTGGCGGTGCTGTTCGCCTGGCTGGCCACGCGGCACGCCTCGGCGCAGGCCCAGGCGATGCTGACGTCGCTGGCGGCGGGCGCGGCGTTCATCGGCCATCTCTACCCCGTCTGGCTGGGCTTCAAGGGCGGCAAGGGCGTCGCGACCTTCTTCGGGACGCTGCTGGCGGCGGCATGGCCTGTAGGCCTGGCCGCCGGTGCGACCTGGATCCTGGTGGCGGCGGTGTTCCGCATCTCGTCGCTGGCGGCGCTGGTCGCGGTCGCCGTGGCACCGATCATCGCCCTGCTGCTCGGCAGGCCATGGCCGATCGCTGCGCTGGCGGCGGTGATGGCGGTGCTGGTCTACCTGCGCCACCTCCCGAACATCCAACGGCTCATCAAGGGCGAGGAGCCCCGCATCGGCGGGTCGAAGAAGGCGTGAGCGGCACGCTTTCGGACGCCGAACGGCGCGACTGGCTGCGGCTGGCGCGGACCGAGAACGTCGGTCCGGTCACCTTCGACCAGCTTCTGCAGCGGTTTGGGACCGCGACGGCGGCGCTCGCCGCCCTGCCCGGCCTCGCGGCCCGTGGCGGTCGTTCCACCCTGAAATTGGCCAGCGAGGCCCAGGTCGAGAAGGAACTGGCCGGGGGCGCGGCGCTCGGCGCGCGGTTGATCGCCTCCTGCGAAGCGGCGTTCCCGCAGGCGTTGGCCGCACTCGATCCGCCGCCGCCGGTGATCTGGGCGCGCGGCCGCGTGGAGCTTCTGGACCGCGCCTGCGTCGCCATCGTCGGCGCCCGGGTGGCGTCGGCGGCCGGCCAGCGGTTCGCTCGGGGGATCGCCGCTGAATTGGGCGAGAGCGGCCATGTTATCGTCTCGGGTCTGGCGCGCGGCATCGATGCGGCGGCGCACGAGGGCTCGCTTCCCACCGGCACGGTGGCGGTGTTGGGCGGCGGCGTGGACGACATCTATCCGCCGGAGCACGCCAAGCTCTATGCGCGGATCGCCGAGAGCGGGTGCGTGGTCTCGGAGAGCGAGCCCGGCCGTACGGCGGTGGCCCGCGACTTCCCCCGGCGCAACCGGATCATCTCCGGCCTCTCCCGCGCCGTCGTGGTGGTCGAGGCCGAGCTGCGCTCCGGCTCTTTGATCACCGCCCGCCTGGCCGCCGAGCAGGGGCGCGAGGTGCTGGCGGTGCCGGGCTCGCCGCTGGATCCCCGCGCCAAAGGAACCAACGACTTGATCCGCCAGGGCGCGGCGCTCTGTGAAGGCGCCGAGGACGTGCTGCGGACGCTGGAAGGCCTGCGCGGCTTCCGCGAACCGGACCGCAGCCGCTTCACGGGCGGTCCTACGCCAGAGCCCGACGATGCGCTGCGCCGGCAGGTGGCCGACCTGCTGTCGCCCACGCCGGTCTCTCGCGACGAGATCGTCCGGGCCACCGGCGCGCCGGCCCCGGCAGTGTTCGCGGCGCTGGTGGAGCTGTCGCTGGCAGGCCGCTGCGAACTGCTGCCCGGCGGAATGGTGGCGGCGGCGTGACGGAACTTGTCAGGGGCGAAATTCCCTCGTCGCCAAGTTGCGCCAGTGTGCGTTTCCAAGGGACCAGCTTGGAGACCAGACGATGAAACTGACGCCCATAATCGTGCTCGCCGCTCTGTCGGTCGGCACGGCCGCCTTTGCCCAGGACCCCGCGCGGCCCGCGCCGACGCCTGAAATGCAGGCGGCCCGCAAGGCCGTGATGGAATCCTGCGCCGCGGACCGCGAAACCCTGTGCAGCGGCAAGGAAGGCCGTGACGCCATGGCCTGCATGCGTGACAACGCCGCCAAACTCAGCGCGCCCTGCAAGGACGCCATGACCAAGATGCGGGCCGCGCGCGACGCTGCGCCGGCGAAATAGCCGACGCCAAATCCCCTAAACCGGCGCTCCGGCGGGGCGCCGGTTCTCTCCCACCAAGCACCTCGGAAGAAAGAGCCCCTAAAGGGGGCTCACGGACATGCGTGACTAAGGGGCGTTGACAGGGCCTAGGGGCCGCCCCCACTTTCCGGCCTCTTTTTCTAGGCCACTCGCCTCCTGAAGACTTGGGCGCTGCGCCCACGGAGCCAGATCAACCCCGCATGAACGTCGTCGTCGTCGAGAGCCCGGCCAAGGCCAAGACCATCAACAAATACCTGGGCTCGGACTACACCGTCCTGGCGTCCTACGGTCACGTCCGCGACCTGCCGGCCAAGGACGGCTCGGTGCGGCCCGACGAGGACTTCGCCATGTCGTGGGACGTGGACGTGAAGTCGGCCAAGCGGCTGAACGACATCGCCGACGCGCTCAAGGGCGCTGACCATCTGATCCTCGCCACCGACCCCGACCGCGAAGGTGAAGCCATCTCGTGGCACGTGCTCGAGGTGCTGCAGAAGAAGAAGGCCATCAAGGGCGCGACCGTGCAGCGGGTGGTCTTCAACGCCATCACCAAGGCCGCGGTCACCGAGGCCATGCGCAATCCGCGCGCCATCGACATGGAGCTGGTGGACGCCTACCTGGCCCGCCGCGCGCTGGATTACCTCGTGGGCTTCACCCTCTCGCCGGTGCTGTGGCGCAAGCTGCCCGGCTCGCGCTCGGCCGGTCGCGTGCAGTCGGTCTGCCTGCGGCTGGTCGTCGATCGCGAGATCGAGATCGAGAAATTCAAGACCCAGGAATACTGGACCATCGAGGCCGACGTCTCGACCGGCTCCGATCCCTTCGTCGCCCGCCTCGCCAAGCACGAGGGCAAGCGGCTCACCAAGTTCGACCTCGGCAACGAGACCTCCGCCTTCGCCGCCCGCGACGCGGTGAAGAACGCCACCTTCAAGATCTCGGCCGTCGAGAAGAAGCCCGGAAAGCGCTCGCCTGCCCCGCCCTTCACCACCTCGACCCTGCAGCAGGAAGCCTCGCGCAAGCTGGGCTTCGACGCCAAGCGCACCATGCAGGCCGCCCAGCGCCTCTACGAAGGCATCGATGTCGGCGGCGAGACGGTCGGCCTGATCACCTACATGCGGACCGACGGCGTGCAGACCGCGCCCGAGGCGCTCGACGAAGCCCGCAAGGTGATCGGCAACGTATACGGCCGCGACTACGTGCCGGAGAAGCCGCGCTTCTATTCGACCAAGGCCAAGAACGCCCAGGAGGCCCACGAGGCCATCCGTCCGACCAGCCTGGCGCGAAACCCCGGATCGCTGCGCCTCGAGGGCGACCTCGGCCGTCTCTACGAGCTGATCTGGAAGCGGATGATCGCTTCGCAGATGGAAAGCGCCCGTATCGAGCGCACGACCATCGACCTCGACAGCGCCGACGGGAAGACCGGCCTGCGCGCCTCGGGCCAGGTCGTGCTCTTCGACGGCTACCTGAAGGTCTACGAAGAGGGCCGCGACGACGCCGACGACGAGGAAAGCGGCCGCCTGCCCCAGGTGACCCAGGGCCAGGACGCCAAGGCGCTGACCGTGCGCACCGACCAGCACTTCACCGAGCCGCCGCCGCGCTATTCGGAGGCCAGCCTCGTCAAGAAGATGGAAGAGCTCGGCATCGGCCGGCCCTCGACCTACGCGTCGGTCCTGAGCGTGTTGCGCGACCGCGCCTATGTGCGGATGGACAAGACCCGGTTCATTCCTGAGGACAAGGGACGCCTGGTCACGGTGTTCCTGGAGGAATTCTTCCTCAAGTACGTCGAGTACGACTTCACCGCCGACCTGGAAGAGAAGCTCGACCTGGTCTCGGCCGGCGAGCTGGACTGGAAGGTGCTGCTCCGGGAATTCTGGAAGGACTTCTATCCGAAGACCGAGGAGATCCTGGGCCTCACCACGCGCGCCGTGCTGGACGACCTGGACACCGCGCTGGCGCCCTTCCTCTATCCGCAGAAGGCCGACGGCTCCGATCCCCGCGCGTGCCCCAACTGCGGCGCGGGCCGGCTCAGCATGAAGACCAGCCGTTTCGGCCCCTTCGTCGGCTGCTCGAACTATCCGGAATGCCGCTACACCCGCCCGATCGGCCAGGCCGAGGACGGCGACGCGCCGTCCGGCGACCGCGAGTTGGGCGTCGATCCCGACACCGGCATGACCGTCTTCCTGAAGTCCGGCCGCTTTGGCGTCTACGTGCAGCTCGGCGACGGCGAGAAGCCCAAGCGCTCCAGCCTGCCCAAGGGCTGGTCGGCCCCGGACATGGACCTGGAGAAGGGCCTGCGCCTGTTGCGCCTGCCGCGCGAGGTGGGCAAGCACCCCGAGGACAACCAGCCGATTACCGCCGGCATCGGCCGGTTCGGACCGTTCGTGCTGCACGCCGGCACCTACGCCAACCTCTCCGGCGCCGACGAGGTGTTCGAGGTGGGGCTCAACCGCGCCGTCGACCTGCTGGCCGAGAAGCGCGCCGGCGGAGCCCGCCGCGGCGAGGCCACGGCGCGGAAGGACCTCGGCGCCCACCCGGCCGACGGAGCGCCTGTGCGCGTGCTCTCCGGCCGCTACGGCCCCTACATCAAGCACGGCTCCACCAACGCCAACGTCCCGCGCGGTTCCGACCCGCAGGAGATGACGCTGGAAGCGGCCGTCCTGCTGCTCGCCGAACGCGCGGCCAAGGGCGGCGGCAAGAAGAAGCCGGCCCGCGGCAAGGCCAAGGCCGAGCCCAAGGCGGCCGCCGCGAAGAAGGCCCCGGCGAAGAAGAAGCCTGCCGCGAAGAAGAAGCCGGCGGCCAAGAAGGCGGCTGCCGGCTAGGGCCCACTCCCCTACGGTTGCGCTTGAGCGACTGTTGTTCCATATTTGTTCTACATCATCGCCACGTCGCGCGGGGAAGTTGAGCAATGGATTTGCCGGTGCGCGAATTCTCGGCCTCGGGATATCGATCGCTCAAGCAGATCGCCTATCCCGTTTCCCGCTTGGACGTGTTCGTGGGCGCGAACGGTGTCGGCAAATCCAACCTCTATCGCGCGCTGGAGCTGCTGCGCGGCGCGGCCGCCAACACGCTCGGCCATGATATCGCCCGCGAGGGGCTCGACCTGGCCATGTGGGCAGGGCCTCGCACGCACCACCAGCCAGGGCTCCGCGTGGCGGTCGGCCTTGCAGCGCCTGACCGCCTGGAGACCGCGTTCCGTTATGAGGTGGAAGTTGGCTTTCCTGCGCGCGCGTCGCCGGTCTTCGAGCGCGAGCCACAGATCAAGGCCGAATCCCTGACCTACATCGGCGGTTCTCGGTCGGTCCGTTTGCTGGAACGGGATGGCCCGTTGGTGATGGCCCGCAACGAGGCGGGCCGGCCTGCTGCGATCGACATCGATGTCCTCGCGTCCGAGACAGTGCTTGGGCGGCTGGAGGATCCATCGCGTTACCCCGAATTGGACCTCGTTCGGCGCACGCTACTCGAGTGGCGGTTCTACCATGACCTGCGAACGGACGCGGACTCGGCGCTGCGTCGTCCATGTGTCGCCGTAGCGGCGCCAACGCTGGCCTCTGATGGGTCCAACCTTGCAGCCGTCTTCGCGACCTTGGCTCACATCCGAGAGGACACCGCAGATCTAGATGCTGTTGTCGACGCCGCCTTCCCTGGCGCGAAGCTGATCGTGCCCTCGCCAGAGCGGATGGCGAGTTTTGGAATGACCTTCCCCGAGTTTCCTCGCCGAGTCTTCGAGGCGGCAGAGCTCTCCGACGGAACGCTGCGCTTCCTCTCGCTGGCCGGCGCGTTGATGGCTTACCGCTTGCCGCCGTTCATCGCCCTGAACGAACCTGAGTCCAGCCTGCATCCCGACCTGATGGAACCGTTGGCGCGGCTCATCGCGAAGGCCGCCGAACGCACCCAGGTCTGGCTGGTCACCCACTCGGAACGGCTTGCGGCCGCAATCGCTCGTACAGGCGCCGGTGCAATTCGGACCGTGACGAAACGGGACGGCGCCACCACTATCGAGGGCCTGACCCGTCTGGGCACATTCCGGGACGACGACTGATGCCGATCGCGAAACTGCCTGGCCTCGACCTCTACTTCGAGCGCGCAGGGGATGGCCCTCCCCTGCTGTTCATCTCCGGCACGGGGGGCGACCTGCGGGTGAAGCCGAATGTGTTCGACGGCCCGCTGGCCAAGCAGTTCGACCTCTTGGCCTATGACCAGCGGGGCCTTGGGCAGACCGACAAGCCGGATGTTCCCTACGCCATGGCGGACTACGCCGACGACGCCGCAGCGCTGATGGCGGACCAGGGATGGGACGAGGTCGCGGTGATCGGCGCCTCGTTCGGCGGCATGGTCGCGCAGGAACTCGTGCTGCGGCATCCGGACCGCGTGAAGCGCCTGGTGCTGGCCTGCACCTCGCCGGGCGGCGAAGGCGGCGCGTCCTTTCCGTTCCACGAGATCGAGCACCTCAAGGGCGAACCGCGCGCCCGCTACATGATGCCGATCTCCGACACCCGCCGCGACGACGCCTGGGCCGGGGCCAATCCCGACCTCTACGCCCAGTTCATCGCCATGGGCGCGGCAGATCCGTATGCGGACGAACCCGGCCGCGCCATGGGGGCGCATCGCCAACTGGAAGCCCGCGCCGCACACGACACCTGGGACCGTCTGCCCGAGATCGCCTGTCCCGTCATGATCGCCGCCGGCCGCTACGACGGCATCGCGCTCCCCGCCACGCAGGAGAAGATGGCGGCGCGCATTCCCGGCGCGAAGCTGCAGTTCTTCGAGGGCGGCCACCTGTTCATGATCCAGGACCGCACGGCGACCCCGGCGATGGCCGCGTTCCTCACCGGAACCTAGCCGGCGGCCAGTTCCAGGATCGCGACGATATCCTCAGGCCCCGCGATGGGGCGAGCGCCGGTGCGGACGCCGGCGTCGTGCATCGTGTGCTCGGCGATGGCCTGGAAGCTCTCGCGGCCGATGCCGACGCTCTTCAGGTCGGTCGGCAGGCCCAGGCTCGCGACCAGCCGCTTCACCGCCTGAGAGGCTGGAACGCCCGGTGCGCCCATCAGGTCGCTGACCAGCGCCAGGCGGCCGTCCGCATGGCCTTCGCTCCACTTCAGGACCGCCGGAAGCACGATGCAGGATGTGATGCCATGCGGGATGCCGTAGGTCCCGCCCAGGGTGTGGCCGATGGCGTGGCTGGGCCCCATGCCGCGGCCGGAGCCGACCCCGCTCATCGCCAGCCACATGCCGAACTGGCTCTCCTCGCGGGCGTCGAGATCAGCGGGGTCCGACTTCGTCGCCGCCAGGCCCCGCGTCAGCCGGCGAAGCGCGTCTTCGGCTAGCGCATCAGCGTAGGGGGCGCGCTGCGGGTTGCAGAGCTGCTCCACCGCATGGTCGATCGCCTTGAGGCCGGTGGAGAACCAGAGCTCGGCGGGCGTGGCCAGCGTCACCGCTGCGTCGAGGATCACGGCGCGCGGCGCGAGCATCGGATGGGCGAACCCCTCCTTGGCCTGCTTCGCCCGGTCCGTGACGCCGGCGAAGGGCGTGAACTCGGCGGCGGAGAGCGTGGTCGGGAGGGCGACCATCCGCACCCCGGCGGGGATGTCGGCTACCCGCACGCGGTCGGCTCCGCGGCCGGCGCGATAGGGATCGAGCTCCTCCACCGTCGTCAGGCTGGCCCAGAGGCAAAGCTGCATGACCTTGGTCGCGTCGATGGCCGAACCGCCGCCGAACGCCACCAGCAGGTCGGCCTCTGCGCGGCGAGCGGCCTCCGCGCCGGCGATCACGCCCTCACGCGGCGAGTGGGCGGTGACGCCCGCGAACACGCCGGCGCAGAGTCCCCCCAGT
>JBOHKZ010000356.1:0-2927 GCA_050729355.1 Phenylobacterium sp.
GGGTGGGGCGGCGTCGGCCATGGCTCAGGTTCCCGACCGGCGGCTCAGCCGGCGACGTCGATGGCGGCCTTCATGGACAGGCCGATCCGCAGCGGGTGCGCGGCCAGGTCGCGCGGGTCGAGGCGGATGCGCACCGGCAGGCGCTGGACCACCTTGATCCAGTTGCCGGAGGCGTTCTGCGCCGGGATCAGCGAGAAGGCCGAGCCGGTGCCGCCCGACAGGCCCGTGACCTTGCCGTGGAACTTCACCCCGCCGCCGTAGAGGTCGGAGGTCAGTTCGACCGGCTGGCCGATCCGCACCTTCTTGAGCTGCACTTCCTTGAAGTTGGCGTCGACGTAGGCGTCGGTGGTCGGGACGATGGCCATCAGGGGCACGCCAATCTGGGCCTGCTGGCCGACCTGCACCTGCTTCTTGGAGATGACGCCGTCTATCGGGGCCTTGATCACGGTGCGCGACAGGGCGAGCTCCGCGGCCGCCAGGCGGGCGCGGGCGGCGGCGACTTCGGGATTGTCCTCCAGGCTGACGCCGGAGATCAGCACGCTGTTGGCCTCGCGGTCGCCCTCGGCGGCCCGGCGGCCGGCCTGCGCCTGGGCCAAGGCCGCCTGGGCGCTGGCGAAGGCGTTCTTGGCCGCGGTGAGTTCGTCGCCCGAGACCGCGCCAGACGCCGATAGCGCCTGGCGGCGGTCGAGGTCGGTGCGGGCCCGGTCGAGGTCGGCCTTGGCGCGCGCGATGTCGGCGTCACGGGCGCCGAGCTGGCCCGCCAGGGCGGCGTCATTGGCCTGGTAGCCGCGCACCTTGCGCTCGGCCTGACCCAGCGCCGCGCGCGCCTGATCGACCAGGATCCGGGTGTCGGAATCGTCTAGCGTCACCAGCGGTTGACCGGCCCGCACGATCTGGGTCTCGTCGACCAGCACCTTGGCCACCGGCCCGGCCACCAGCGGCGTCACCTGTGCGGTGTCGGCGCCGACGTAGGCGTTGTCGGTCTCCACGGTCTTGCCGGCGAAGGCCAGCCACCAGCCTCCGTAGGCCAGGGCGGCGACGGCCACCGCCAGGGCGAGCCAGGTCAGCAGGCGTCTGCGCGTGGCCTTTGGCAAGGCGGCGGGCTTGGCGGGCGGGACGGCGGCGCGGGTGAGAGTGGCGGTGTCGGACATCGGGGGCGGTCCTGTAAGCGGGTACGCGGGTGTTGTCGGGTTGGCGGTCAGGCCGATTGGAAACCGCCGCCGAGGGCGCGGACCAGGGCGACGTCCAGCGCCAGCGCGCGGGCCTCCAGGTCGGCCACGATGCGGCGGCGGCTCAGCACGCCCTGCTCGGCCAGCAGGACGGCGGGATAGGTGGAGAGCCCACCCTGGTAGCGAAGCTTCGCGATCCGGTACGCGTCCTCGCTGGCGGCCAGGGCGGCGCGCGAGTCCTCGAGCTGGGCGCCGAGTGAACGCGAGCTGGCGACCACGTCGGCGACCTGGCGGAAGGCCTCGGTCACCGCCGCGTCATAGCTCGCCACCGCTTCGTCGCGGTCGGCTTCCGCGCCCTTCAGGCCGGCGCGCAGGCGTCCGCCCTCGAAGATCGGCAGGCTGATCGCCGGGCCAATGGACCCGATGTCCGAACCTGACGCGAAGACCTGGTCGAGGTGCAGCGCCTGGACGCCGATGAAGGCGGCGAGGTTGATGTCGGGGAAGAAGGCGGCCTTGGCCTCGTGGATGCGCGAGGCGGCGGCCTCGGCCCGCCAGCGCGCGGCGGTGACGTCCGGTCGGCGGCCGACCAGGCTGGCGGCAAGTTGGGCCGGCACCCCTAGCGGCTTCAGCGCGGCGGCGCTCGGCCGGGCGATGGCGAGTCCACGGTCGGGTCCCTGCCCCGCCAGCGCCGCAAGCTGGTTGCGGGTGAGCGCGATCTGTTCGTCGATGGCGGCGAGTTCGGCCTTGGCCTGCAGGGGGCCGGCTTCGGACTGGCGCTGCTCGGCCAGGGTGTCGAGGCCGTTGGCGACGCGGTTGCGCACCAGGACGCTGGTCTCGGTCTGCAGCGCGACCGAACGCTCGGCGACGTCACGCTCGGCATAGAGCCGGGCAAGGTCGGCGTAGGCGCCCGCGATATTGGTCGACAGCATCAGCCGCGCCTCGGCCGCGTCGGCCTGGGCCGCCCGGGTCTCGGAGACCGCGGCGGCCACCGCCGCGCGGTTCTTGCCCCAGAAGTCGAGCTCCCAGTTGAAGTTCAGGGTCAGCTGCCCGAAGCCGTTGTAGCCCTGCGGCACGAAAGCTGGCGGGATGCCGGCGTTGTAGCTCTGCTTCTGGTCGGTGACCGAGCCGTTGGCGCTGAGGGACGGCAGTTGCTGGGCGTGGGCCTGGGCTGCAACGGCGTCCGCCCGGCGCACGCGGGCTTCCGCGGCGGCGAGGGTCGGGGAACCGGCGAGCGCCTCGCCCATCAGGGTGTTGAGCTGGGTGTCGCCATAGGCCGTCCACCAGGCGTCCGCCGGCCAGTCGCGCTCCGGCGCCGCCAGGGCCTGGCTCGCCGCGTAGGTCTCAGGGGCCTTGGCGACGCGCGGCGGCGTGGGGGCCGGCAGGGTCGCGCAGGCGCTGAGCGCCGTGGTCGCCATCAGGCCAAGCACGGCTGTCCGAATCCGGGAACTGTAGCTGGCGGATAAGGCGGCGACACTACGCATGGGCCAACTCTTGAATTGACCGTACGGTACGGTCATATTGTGGAGCGACACATATAGGTTGCGCGAAGTCAGCGTCAACCTGACCATACCGTACGGTTGGAAATTTAATGCAGGCGCTACAAACCAGACCGAGATTGGACCGTGACGCCAGGCGTGAGGCGATCCTCGACGTCGCCCAGGAGGTGTTCCTGGAGGAGGGCTTCGCCAACGCCTCCATGTCCACGATCGCCGCCCGGCTGGGCGGTTCCAAGGGCACGCTCTACAACTACTTCAAGAG
>JBOHKZ010000357.1:0-10652 GCA_050729355.1 Phenylobacterium sp.
GCGTGGCGGCAGCGGCGGCCTGCAGCGTCTCATAGGCCGAGACCCGGTCGTGGCTCTGGTCGTAGAGGCCGCGCACCGGGCTCTGCGCCATCACCGCGGCGCGCTCAGCCGGGGTAACCGGGCCCATGCGCGAGGCCGGCGGGCGGATCATGGTCTTCTGCACCATGGTGGGGGCGCCCTTCTCGTCGAGCACCGAGACCAGCGCCTCGCCGACGCCCAGGGCCTGGATGGCCTCGGCGGTGTCGAAGGCCGGGTTGGGGCGGAAGCTGTCGGCGGCGGCGCGCAGGCCGCGCTGCTCGACCGGCGTGTAGGCCCGGAGCGCATGCTCGACCCGGTTGCCGAGCTGGCCCAGCACGGTCTCCGGGATGTCGGCCGGGTTCTGGGTGACGAAGTAGACCCCGACGCCCTTGGACCGGATCAGGCGCACCACCTGCTCGACCTTTTCCAGCAGCGGCTTGGGGGCGTCGCGGAACAGCAGGTGGGCTTCGTCGAAGAAGAAGACGAGCTTCGGCTTCTCGGGATCGCCCACCTCGGGCATCTCCTCGAAGAGCTCGCTCATCAGCCACAGCAGGAAGGTCGCATAGAGGCTGGGCGAGCTGATCAGCTTGTCGGCGGCCAGCAGGTTCACATAGCCGCGACCCATGGCGTCGGTGCGCATCAGGTCGGAGAGCGCCAGCGCCGGCTCGCCGAAGATGTTGGCGCCGCCCTGGTCCTCGAGCACCAGCAGCTTGCGCTGGATGGTGGCGACGGTCGCCGCCGAGACGTTGCCGTACTTGGCGCCCAGTTCGTCGGCGTGGTCGGAGGCGTGGGTCAGCGCCGCGCGCAGGTCCTTGAGGTCCAGGAGCTCCAGCTTCTCGTCGTCGCAGGCGCGGAACACCACGCTCATGACGCCCTGCTGGACCTCGTTGAGATCGAGCATCCGCGAAAGCAGCAGCGGCCCCATCTCGGAGACCGTCGCCCGGATCGGGTGGCCTTCCTGGCCGAAGAGGTCCCAGAACACCACCGGCGCCGCGGCCGGCTGGATCGTCAGGTTCATCGCCTGGGCGCGGGCCAGCGATTTCTCGTTGGGGACGCCGACGGCCGCGATCCCGGAGAGGTCGCCCTTCACGTCGGCGGCGAAGACCGGGACGCCCGCGTCGGAGAACCCCTGGGCCAGGATCTGCAGGGTGACGGTCTTGCCGGTGCCGGTGGCTCCCGCCACCAGGCCGTGGCGGTTGGCGCGATCGAGCCGCAAGGTCTCCGGATGGTCCGAAAACCCGATCATCACGCCGTCGTCGCTCATGCGGAAACTCCCTGCCGATACGCTTGCCAAGCTATCGGCGCGGCCGGGCGGGCGCCAGCAAGGATGAACCCTTTCAGGTGGACGGAAATCCAGGGTCGTTCAGATCGAAATCTGGCGGAAACCTAGCAAAATCGCTCCCATTCGGACGAATCCGCGGGTAGGGATCACCGGCATTGACGCTGGCTCGTACGCCGAAGAGACTCAAGCCTGCGTCGCGAAAGCTGTTCATGCCCGCCGTCGAAGCCCGGTCGTCCGCCATCCTGCGCAACGCAACCGTCATACTGGCGGTGATCGCCTGTGGGGCCTGCCTCTATTTCCTGGCCGAGATCCTGACGCCTCTGGCGCTGGCGCTGTTCCTGGCGGTGATGATCGACGGCTTCGCGCGGGTGCTGGAGCATCGCCTCGCCTGGCTCTCGCAGCGTTGGGCGGTGCCGGTGGCGATCCTGCTGTCGTTGATCCTGTTCGGCGGCACCTGCTTCTTCATCGCCGAGAACGCCGCGGGCTTCGCAAGCCAGCTCAACGCCTATACGCCGAAGCTCAACAGCCTGATCGCCTATGTGGCCGGAGCCTTCGGCTTCGAGGCGCCGCCCAGTATCAGCCAGATCTTCCACCAGCTCGACCCGACCAAGTACCTGGGCAGCGTGGCGCGCGCCTTCCAGAGCTTCACCGTCACGGCGGGCCTGGTGCTGATCTACACCGCCTTCATCATCGCCTCGCGGCGCGGCTGGGCGCGCAAGGTCGTGGGCCTGTTCCCCAACCACCTCGAACGGCATGAGGCGGTCGCGACCTTCCAGCGGATCCGCAGCGGCGTCGAACAGTACCTCTGGGTCCAGACCATCACCGGCCTGATGATCGCCGGCGCGTCATGGCTGGCGATGGTGGCTGTCGGCCTCGACAACGCGCTCTTCTGGGCCTTCCTGATCTTCATCGCCTCCTACATCCCGGTAATCGGCGGCGTCATCGCGGTGGCGGCGCCGCCAGTCTTCGCGTTGGTCCAGTTCAGCACCTACTGGCAGGCGCTGGCGCTGTTCGGCGTGCTGCAGGCGGTCAGCATGATCGTCGGCAACGTGATCTACCCGCGCATGCAGGGACAGAGCCTCAATATCGACCCGCTGATCGTGCTCCTGGCGCTGGCCTTCTGGGGTGCGGTCTGGGGCCTGACGGGCGCCTTCCTGTCGACGCCGCTGACGGTGGCGCTGATGGTGATCCTGGCGCAGTTCGACGGCACCCGCTGGATCGCCGTGATCCTCTCCGCGGACGGCGATCCGCAACAACTGAAGTCAAAGAAGCCGAGCGAGGCGCCCGACACGCGCCTCTCCGCCTAGTCCGCCGGTCGCCTCGGCAAGCGTTCTTAACCGCAAGGGTCTTCAACTTGAGCTCCCGGTTCCTATGTAAGGTTGGTCGAGGCCCGCTGCGGCCCGACCGAAGCGTCCGCACCCCAAGCCCGCGGACGCGGCGAGCACTGAGCGTTCCGCCGCCCCCCCACGGTGGAACCACACGCCGCCGGAAACTCTCCTCCGGCGGCGTCCTCGTGTCGGGCTTCGCGGTTCACGGCTCCGATGTCCGCGGAGCCGCCCAATGAAGCGCCCTCCGAACCAGCCGCTGATCAAGGCGATCGTCGCCGCGCTCGCCCACGACCCCGCCAAGGCGGTGGTCAAGCCGTTCGCCGAGCAGGCCGCCGCCGACGCCGCGCCCGACGAACTTCCCGAGCTTTCCACCGCCGACCTCGCCGCCAACCTCGCCGACTTCTGGCGGTACGGCGAGCGCCGTCGCGGGCGCGGACCCACGATCCGGACCGCACCGGTGATCGGCAAGGAGGCCGTGGGCCTCGACCGGCTGGAGATCGTGCAGGACGACGGGCCGTTCCTGGTCGACTCGATCATGAACGAGATCGCCGAGCAGGGTCTCTCGGTCCGCGCACTCTTCCATCCGATCGTCGAGGTGCAGCGCGACCGCGCCGGCTTGCGCGGCCCCACCGGAACGAAACGACGCGAGTCGATGATCCAGGTGGTCCTCGACCCCATCGGCGTCGACCGCGAGGCGGCCCTGGTCCGCGGCGTCGCCGATACGCTCAAGGACGTGCGCGCGGCTGTCGAGGACTTCCCCGAAATGCTGGGCCTGATGGCCCGGACGCTGGCCGAGCTGGAAACCAGCGGCAAGGCGCGGCCCGAGGAGGTCGCCTTCCTGAGCTGGCTCGAGGCCCAGCAGTTCGTTTTCCTGGGCGCGCGCGTCTACGAATACCCACGCCTCAAGAACGGCGAGTACGCTGCGGAAGAGCCGCTCTATCAGGCCAAGGACGGTCTGGGCGTGCTGCGCGATCCGTCACGCACGGTTCTGCGCCGCGCCAACGAGCCGGCGATCCTGATGGGCAAGATGAAGGACCGGCTGATCACCGACCCGGCGCTGACCATCGCCAAGTCCAATGTACGAAGCCGCGTCCACCGCCGCGGCTACATGGACTACGTCGGCATCAAACGATACGGCGAGGACGGCCGGCCCTCGGGCGAGGTGCGTTTCGTCGGCCTCTTCACCGCCGAGGCCTATGACCAGCCGGCCAGCGCCGTGCCGCTGATCCGCGAGAAGGTCGCCAACGTCCTGGCCCGCGCCCGGATGGCGCCGGGCAGCCACAACGAAAAGCGCCTGAAGAACATCGTCGAGAACCACCCTCGCGACGAGATCTTCCAGATGACCGAGAACGAGCTCCTCGAAGAGGCGCTGGGCATCCTGCACCTCTACGACCGCCCCCGGGTGCGGCTCTTCGAACGGCGCGACCCCTTCGACCGGTTCGCCTCGGTCCTGCTCTACCTGCCGCGCGACGACTACAACTCCGACCTCGCCGCCCACGCCGGCCAAATCCTGGCGAACGGCTACAAGGGCCGGGTCTCGGCGTCCTATCCGAGCTTCTCCGACAGCCCGCTGGCGCGGGTGCACTACATCCTGGGTTTCTCGCCCGGCCAGCACGCCAACCCGGACCTGCGGGTCCTCGAAGCCGCCATCGCCGATGCGGCGCACACCTGGGAAGACCGCTTCGACGCGGCCATCCGCGCCTGCGGCGAGCCGCCGGAAGTGGTGGCCGAGAACCTGGCGCGCTACCGCAACGCCTTCCCGGCGGGCTACCGCGACCGCTTCGACGTCTCGGAGGCCCTGGCCGACCGGGACGTCATCGAGGCCATGGGGCCGAACGATTCCATCGCCGTGCGCGCCTATCGGCACCCGGGCGACAACGTCCTGCAGTTCCGCTTCAAGCTCTATCGGCCCGGCGCGCCGGCGACGCTCGCCGATGTCCTGCCGATCGTGGAGAACATGGGCCTGAAGGCCCTGGCCGAAGCCGGCTTCCCGGTAACCCGCGAGGGCCTGCCGCCGGTCTGGGTGCACGACTTCGAGATCGAGGACCCGCGCGGCGAGAACCTGGTGTTCGCCGAGCTGAAGCAGGCCTTCGAGGCCGCGGTGATCGCCGTCTGGACGGGCCGCACCGAGAACGACGGCTTCAACCGCCTGGTTATGGAGCTTTCCATTCCATGGCGCGACGCGGCGCTGATCCGGGCGCTGGCCCGTCACCGCCAGCAGTCCGGCCTCGATCCCAGCCAGCGGGTGCAGGAAGAGGCGCTGGCCGCCAACCCCGGTGTCGCCCGGCTGATCCTCGACCTCTTCCGCACCAAGTTCGACCCGGCGATCAGGGCCAGCCTGGATGAGCGGCGCGCCCAGGCCGCCGCGGTCATGGCCAAGATCGTCGAGGCCCTGCAGGCCGTCGACAGCCTCGACGAGGACCGCGTGCTGCGGCGCCTGGCGCTGCTGGTCGGCGCAACGCAGCGGACCAACTTCTATCAGCTCGGCGAGGACGGCTGCCCCAAGCCCTACATCTCGTTCAAGGTGGCGAGCGGCGAGCTGGTCGACCTGCCGGCGCCGAAGCCCTACCGCGAGATCTTCGTCTGGGGCGTCAATGTCGAAGGCGTGCACCTGCGCTTTGGACCGGTGGCGCGGGGCGGCCTGCGCTGGTCCGACCGCCGCGACGACTTCCGCACCGAGGTGCTCGGCCTGGTGAAGGCCCAGCAGGTGAAGAACGCGGTGATCGTGCCGGTCGGCTCGAAGGGCGGCTTCTATCCCAAGCAGCTGCCGAAAGGCGGCGCGCCCGACGCCGTGCGGGCCGAGGGGATCAGCGCCTACAAGACCTTCCTCTCCGGCCTGCTGGATATCACCGACAACCTCTCGCCGGACGGCAAGGTGATCCCGCCGCCCAGCGTCGTGGTCCACGACGCCGACGACCCCTATCTGGTGGTGGCCGCCGACAAGGGTACGGCGACCTTCTCCGACATCGCCAACGGCGTGGCCGAGGACTACGGCTTCTGGCTGGGCGACGCCTTCGCCTCGGGCGGCTCGGTCGGCTACGACCACAAGGCCATGGGCATCACCGCCCGCGGCGCCTGGGAAGCGGTGAAGCGCCACTTCCGCGAACTGGGCAAGGACATCCAGACCGAGCCCTTCACCGTGGTCGGCTGCGGCGACATGTCGGGCGACGTCTTCGGCAACGGCATGCTGCTTTCCAAGCAGATCCGGCTGCTGGCCGCCTTCGACCACCGCCACATCTTCCTCGATCCCGACCCGGATCCGGCCAAGTCGTGGGACGAGCGCAACCGCATGTTCGCTCTGCCGCGCTCGTCGTGGGACGACTACAACAGGAAGCTGATCTCCAGGGGCGGCGGCGTCTTCCCGCGCTCGCTGAAGTCGATCCCGCTGACCGCGCAGGTCAAGGCGATGCTGGGGGTGAGCGCCGAGACGCTCGCGCCCACCGAGCTGATCAACGCCATCCTGAAGGCTCAGGCCGAGCTGCTCTACCTGGGCGGCATCGGCACCTACGTGAAGGCGCGCCACGAGGCCAACGCCGAGGTCGGCGACAAGGCCAACGACGCCCTGCGGGTCAACGGCGCCGAGCTTAGGGTCAAGGTGGTCGGCGAGGGCGCGAACCTCGGTCTGACCCAGGCCGGCCGCATCGAGTTCGCGCGGGCCGGCGGGCGCATCGACACCGACGCCATCGACAACTCCGCCGGTGTCGACACCTCCGATCACGAGGTGAACATCAAGATCCTCACCGGCATGCTGGAACGCACCGGCCACCTGACCCGCAAGCGGCGCGACACGCTCTTGAAGTCGATGACCGAAGACGTCGGCCGCCACGTGCTGGCGCACAACTACGACCAGACCCTGGCGCTCTCGCTGATGGAGATGGACACGGTCGGCGAGCTGGAGCCACTGGCCCGGTTCATGTCCGACCTGGAGCACAGGGGCCGCCTTGACCGCGCGGTCGAGGGCCTGCCGGATGCGGCGGGGATCGCCGAGCTGGCGGCGGCTCACAAGGGCCTGACCCGGCCGGAGCTGGCCGTACTGCTGGCCTACGGCAAGCTGGAGCTCAAGCGCGAGATCATCGCCAGCGATGCGCCGGACGACCACTATTTCGAGGGGATGCTGGAGGGCTACTTCCCCAAGGCCCTGCGTAAGCATGGCCCAACGATGCGCCGCCACCGGCTGCGCCGCGACATCATCGCCACGGTGGTCGCCAACGACGCGATCAACCGCTGCGGGCCGAGCTTCCCCTCACGGCTGATCGCCGCGGCGGGCTGCGACGCGGTGGCCTTCACCGCCGGCTACGAGGCGGCCAAGACCGTGCTCGATATCCCGGCCCTGTGGAACGCGGTGGCCGCCCTAGATCGCAAGGTCCCGGCGGCGGGCCAGATGGCGCTCTTCCGGCGGCTTTCGGCGGCCCTGCGCGGCGCGGCCTTCTGGCTGGCCCGCGGAGCCGCGCGCGAGCGGCTGGATGTCAGTGGACTGATCAGCCGCTACGGCCCGGGCTTCAAGACCCTGACCCGGCTGATGCCCGAGATCCTGTCGCCCATCGAACAGGCGCAGGTCGCGGCGCGCTCCGCACAGCTGGTCGAGGCCGGCGCGCCGGAAGCCCTCGCGCGGGCCGCGGCCGTGCTGCAGCCCCTGACCACCGCCGGCGACCTGGTGGACATGGCCGAGGCGTCGAGCTGGCCGCTGCCGAGCGTGGCCAGGCTCTATCACGCGGTCGGCGCGGTGTTCGGCTTCGACCGTGTGCGGCAAGCCGCCGGCGCCTACACGGTGGGCGACACCTTCGAACGGGTGGCGCTCCGCCGCCTGATCGAAGACCTGCTGGCCCAGCAGACCGAGCTCACCCACGCGGTCATGGCGTTCACCGGCGGCCCGCAGTGCGGCGAAGACGCCGAGGCCGCCCACGACGCGGCGATCTCCTGGGCGGCGTTGCGGCGCGACAAGGTCGACATGGCGCTGCACACCATCGCCGAGATCGAGGCCTCCGGCGGCGTCTGGACCTTCGCCAAGCTCACCATCGCCAACGCGGCGCTGCGCGAACTCGCGGAGGCGGCGAAGAAGAAGCGGTAGATCAGTTCCTCCCCCAATGGGGGAGGTGGCGCGAAGCGCCGGAGGGGGTCAGCGCTGACCTCGGAGGACCCCCTCAGTCGGCTGCGCCGACAGCTCCCCCAGAGGGAGAGCAACTAAGGCCATCAGTGCCTGAACACCCGCACGCCGGTGAACACCATCGCCAGGCCGCGTTCGTCGGCGGCTTCGATGACCGCCTTGTCGCCGATCGAGCCGCCGGGCTGGATCACCGCGGTGCAGCCGGCGTCGGCCGCCTGGATCAGACCGTCCGGGAACGGAAAGAACGCCTCCGAGGCGCAGGCCGACCCCTTCAGGTCCAGCCCGAAGTCTGCGGCGCGCAGCGCGGCGATGCGGGCGGAGTCCTTGCGGTTCATCTGGCCCGCGCCGACCCCCAGCGTCTGGCCTGCCCTGGCGTAGACAATGGCGTTGGATTTCACGTGCTTGGCGATGGTGAAGGCGAAGAGCATGTCGCGCACCTCCTCGTCGGTCGGCGCCCGCCTGGTGACCACGGTCAGGTCGGCGGGCGTCAGGCGCGCGTCGTCGCGGCTCTGCACCAGGAACCCGCCGGCTACCGATTTGAACGTCACGCCGGGCGACAGCGGGTCGGGTAGGCCGCCGGTGGTCAGTAGGCGGACGTTCTTCTTCTTGCCGAAGAGCGCGATGGCGTCCTCGTCGGCTTCCGGCGCGATCACCACCTCGGTGAGCAGCTTGAGGATCTCGGTGGCGGTGGCGGCGTCCAGGCGGCCGTTCAGGGCGATGATGCCGCCGAACGCGCTGGTCGGGTCGCAGGCCAGCGCCCGCTCATAGGCCTCGACCATCGTCTTGCCGGTGGCCACGCCGCAGGGGTTGGCGTGCTTGATGATCGCGCAGGCCGGCCCGGCCTCCGGATCGAACTCGGCGATCAGCTCGAAGGCGGCGTCGGTGTCGTTGATGTTGTTGTAGCTGAGCTCCTTGCCCTGGTGCTGGCGGGCGGTGGCGACCCCGGTGCGCGGGTCGGCGAAGCGGTAGAAGGCCGCGCTCTGATGCGGGTTCTCGCCGTAGCGCATGGTCTGCACCAGCTCGCCGGCGAAGGCGCGGCGCTTCGGCGCCTCGTCACCCAGGGCCTGCGCGAACCAGGCGGAGATCGCCGCGTCGTAGGCGGCGGTGCGGGCATAGGCGCGGGCCGCCAGGGTCTTGCGCAGTGCGAGGCCCGTGGTCCCGTCGGCGGCCATGTCGGCCAGCGCCTCCTGCAGGTCGGCGATCTCGGTGCAGACGGCGACATAGCCGTGGTTCTTGGCCGCCGAGCGGATCATCGCCGGGCCGCCGATGTCGATGTTCTCGACCGCTGTCTCATAGTTGGCGCCGGACGCCACCGTCGCCTCGAAGGGGTAGAGGTTCACATAGACGAGGTCGATGCCGCCGATGCCGTGGTCGGCCATGGCCTTTGCGTGGTCCGGGGCGTCGCGCACGCCCAGCAGGCCGCCGTGCACGATCGGGTGCAGGGTCTTCACGCGCCCGTCCATCATCTCCGGGAACCCGGTCAGCTCGGAGATGTCCTTCACCGCCAGGCCTGCGTCGGCGATCGCCTTGCGGGTGCCGCCGGTGGAGACCAGCTCGACGCCCAGGCCCGCCAGGGTGCGGGCCGCCTCGATCAGCCCGGTCTTGTCGGAGACCGAGATCAGGGCGCGCTTGACGGGCGCGCGGTCGGCAGCTTGCGGGAAATCGGGGGCGGCGGGCATGGCGTTCTCCTGGCTTCGAAGGAAAATGCCCAGGCGAGCGGCGTCTATGGTCCTTTGCGCTCCCCGGTGGTCGCCCACCTTATTCGCCAGTCACGCAAGGATGGGGCGACTTATGCCGCGGGCTCTTCCCCGTCAACGCGACTCTGGGCGGCTGAGAGCTTCCACCGCAGCTTGGCCCCGGCGTCGAGCCTCGCCTGGCCGCGCATGACGATCTGCTGGGAGCGTCGCAACTGGCCGCCCTGGTAATGCGTCGAAGGCTCCAGGGCCACCTCCGCGGCGTCGCTGCGCAGCCACCAGCCGCCCTCGTCGCCTTCCGCCTTCAGGAGCACGCTGGTCTTGTCGCGGGCGATCAGCGCGCTGACCTCGGGATGCAGCTGGAAGCGCACGGTGAAGGGCACGAACCGGCGCCCGTCGGCGTTCTTCGGCCCGCGTTCCTGCATCGGCGTAAGACGGTCCTCGCCACGCAGTTCGTCGGCCTCGACGTCGATGTAGAGCCGCCGCTCGTGCCGGAAGCCGAACGCCGTCGCCCAGCCCTGGTGCGCCAGCTCCAGCCAGAGCGCGCCCTGCGCCTCGTGGCGGCGGGCCTCGACCTCGTCGTGGGCGTCATAGAGCCTGGGGCCCAGCACCTGAGCGGCAAACCCTTGCAGCGGCTGGCCGCAGGGCGTGTCGCCGACCGAGAGCGTGGAGGCGGCGTCCACTAGGCGCAGCGCCGCCGGTCCGTGCGACTCCGGCGTCCAGCCCCCGCCGACGATCAGCCTGCGCCCCCCGGCCAGCACCTCGATGGCCAGCGGCTGGGCGCAGGCCGTGGTGCTCCAGGGCCCGGGCGCGGGGCTGCCGGCGTCGACGATAACCTGCAGCGATCGGGCCTCGAGGCGGTGATAGCCGTTGCGGCTGGCCGGGATCGGACGGTCGGCGGCGTCATCCTGAGCCCGGGCCGCGGCGACGTAGGCGCCGGTCAGCTCCTCGCCGCCCTGGAAGGCCGCCAACCGGCCGTCGGCCAGGGTGAAGAACCGCACCGCCGCGCCCAGCCGGTCCAGGGCGCGCATCATCTCCTCCGGCGCGGCGATGCCGTGCTGGGCCAGCGCGTCGTCGAGGGTGGTCAGGTCGAAGAACAACTCCAGCGCCGCCTGCGGGCTTCGCGAGGCGTGGCCGCCGTCGTGGCTGAGGGTGTCCGGCAGGACGTGGGCCAGCCGGTTGAGCGCCCGGTCGAGCAGCGGCTCGCCGACCCGCTGGCCGAGCGC
>JBOHKZ010000358.1:0-1667 GCA_050729355.1 Phenylobacterium sp.
ACCCAAGCGGCCTAGCCGGTCCTGCAATTCAGCTTGGGTCCCCCCGGATCAGCTTTCAGCTGACCGGAGGATGACGAGCGTTTGGGAATTCTCTCGTCAGCAGGTGCTTCCGCCGTCCACGACGATGGTCTGGCCGGTGGTCCAGGCGCCGGCGCGCGAGGCGAGGTAGACGGCGGCGCCGGCCAGGTCGTCCGGCTCGCCGAGGCGGCGCAGCGGGGTGCCGGAGCTGGCGCGCTTTTCGCCCTCCGGCGTGTCCCAGAGCGCCTTCGCGAAATCGGTCTTCACCAGGCCGGGCGCTATGCAGTTGACCCGGATGTTGTGCGGGCCGAGCTCCTTGGCGAGGTTGCGGGCGAGCTGCATGTCGGCGGCCTTGGAGATGCAGTAGGCGCCGATAACTTCCGAGCCACGCAGGCCGCCGATCGAGGAGACGACGATGATCGCCCCTTCGTTGCGCGCCTTCATCTCCGGCGCGACCATCCCGATCATCCAGTTGTTGGCGATGATGTTGTTCGAGAGGATCTTGGAGAAGGCGTCGTCGGAGATGTCGAGCTGACTGCCGTAGAACGGGTTCGAGGCCGCGTTGCAGACCAGGATGTCGATCTTGCCGAACGCCTTGCGCGTCTCGTCCATCAGCCGCTGAAGGTCTTCCTTCGAGGAGATATTCGCCGGAACCGCGATGGCGTGGCCGGGGCTGCGTTCGTTGATCGCCGCGGCGACCTCCTCGCAGGGGCCGGCCTTGCGCGACGAGATCACCACCTTGGCGCCGTGGGCCGCCATCTGTTCGGCGATCGCCTTGCCGATGCCGCGCGACGAGCCGGTGATCACGGCCACCTTGCCCGTCAGGTCGAACAGCTTGCCGGTCAGGCTGGTGGTCTTGTCCATCACGTCGCTCATTGGCGTTTTCCTCTGAAACGGTTGTTTGATTTTCGCGCCATTTGCGATGCGGCCTCGCGGCGCGTCAAGCCGGCGCTCCGTGCATTATGGGTTCAGCTTCCGCAGCGGCATCCACTATCGTCGCGCCGCACCGCGATCCCGAACAGTCAACGAGGGTCGAAGGGTGACGGGGGAGCATCAGTATGAAGCGTCGGGTTCGGGCCGCGGCGACGGCGGCGTTGGCGGCGGCCGCCTCTTGGATCGGCGGCGCCCAGGCGCTGGCCCAGACGCCGAACAACGGCCTGCCGCACCCGGGCCTGGCGGTCTACACGGCCAACTGCGCCGCCTGTCACGACCACCCCGACGAGAGCCGCGCGCCCACGAAGGCGACGCTGGGCGCCATGAGCTTCCAGGCGCTGACCTACGCCCTGACGCTCGGCAAGATGCAGGCGCAGGGCGCAGCCCTTACCGAAGAGACCCGCGGCCAGCTCATCAACTACCTGACCGGCCGGTCCACCGCGACGCTGGACGCCTGGAGCGCGGGCATGATGTGCGGGCCGGGCCACAAGGGCGTCGACCTCTCAGCGGCGCCCGCCGTCGCCACCTTCGGCTTCGACGCGCGAAACAGCCGCGTGCTGAGCGCCCGGCAGACCGGCCTCACCAAGGCCAAGCTCTCAAATCTCGAGCTCGCCTGGGCCATCGCCTTCCCGGACGTGACCATGATGCGGTCGCAGGCCGTGGTGGTGGGGAACAACGTCTTCCTGCCGGTGGCCGAGTCCTCGGCCATGTACGCC
>JBOHKZ010000359.1:0-14467 GCA_050729355.1 Phenylobacterium sp.
GCCATCAGGCGCAAGCACCGCCATCCGCTATCATATGAGATCTGACAGCGGAGGACAGCGGGTGTTCACTCTTCCCAGCATCAGCAAAGGAGGCCGCCCGCCATGGCAGTGGAAGCCAGGATCCGTGAACTCGGATCTCGCCACCAGTCCCTTGAAGAAGCCATTCAGGACGAACTGCGCAGGCCCGCCGCTGACGACATCCGCCTACAGGAACTCAAGCGACAAAAGCTGAGATTGAAAGAAGAGATGGAGGCCCTGAGGGGGCAGATCCACTAACCCCCTTCCCTCCCCTCCACGGGGAGGGACAGGTCGCGCAGCGGCCAGGTGGGGAACTCGCGATCTGGCTCTGATCGCGGAGCGTGACGCACACATCCCCACCCGGCGGGCTTCGCCCGTCCACCCTCCCCATGAAGGGGAGGGAAAAGCCCCTACGCCTCGTCGTCGGCCAGTTCGTCTTCGTCCTGGAAAACGGCGTCGAGATCGGTGTCTTCCGGCTCGTCGTCGATGGAGGCGTCAACAGCGCCGGTTTCCGACGCCGGCAGCAGGGTCGGGCCCTCGGGCTCGACGATGCCCTTGCGCTTGTCGTCCTTGGCCTTCTTGTCGGCGGCCTTCTTGACCACCGAGTCCAACTCCATCTGGGTGGAGAGGCCCAGCGTCACCGGGTCGACCGGCTTGATGTTGGCCGAGTTCCAGTGGGTGCGGTTGCGCACCTGGTCGATGGTGGCCTTCGTCGTACCCAGGAGGCGCGCCAGTTGGGCGTCGGCCACTTCCGGGTGGTTGCGCAGGAACCAGGCGATGGCGTCCGGGCGATCCTGGCGGCGCGACACCGGGGTGTAGCGCGGGGCCTTCTTCTGCGGCTTCAGATATTCCGCATGGCGGCTCTTCAGCGCGACCAGCTTGTGGTTGGCGTTCTTCTCCGCAAGATCGAGTTCCTCACGGCTCAGCTGGCCGTTGGCGATCGGGTCGGCGCCGCGGATGTCGCGCGCCACTTCGCCGTCGGCGATGCCGCGGACTTCCAGCGGGTGCAGGCCGCAGAATTCGGCGATCTGCTCGAAGGTGAGCGAGGTGTTGTCCACGAGCCAGACGGCGGTCGCCTTCGGCATCAGGATGTCTGTGGTCATAACGTTTTTCCGTGCGGCGGAAATGAAGGCGCCCGGCCTTTCGGCCGGGCGGTGAAGTCCGATCTATAGGCCGTATCCGCGCGAGATGAAACGGGATTGTCGTCGTCCCGGTTGCACCGTTATCCCGCCGCTCGCGTGGTCCAGCGGGTCAGGTCGCGCTCGCGGCCCATGAGCGCCAGGCCCGAGGCGATGGATTCCAGTTCGGCGCCGGTCTCGATGCGGCTGGGCTCGAAACGGCGGTGGAAGATCGCGCGGACCGCCGGCACCAGCGACGACCCGCCCGTAAGAAACACCCGGTCGATCTGGCCGGGCGTCAGGTTGGCGTCGGCGAGCGCAGCGTCCACCGCGCCCTCGATACGGGCCAGCTCCGGCGCGATCCAGCCTTCGAACTGCTCGCGCTTCACGCCGCCCACCAGCGAGATGGAGCCGGCCTTGAAGCTGAACTCCGCGCGGTCCTCGGTGGAAAGCGCCTCCTTCAGCCGCGAGACCGAGCGGTAGAGCTGGTAGCCGTAGTTCTCGTCGAGGGTCTCGACCAGTCGGGCGATCTTCTCGGGCTCGACCGCTTCGCGCACCAGCCGGCGGATCTCGCGCATGTCGCGGCTGGCGCGCATCAGGGCCAGCTGATCCCAGCGGGCGAAGGCCGTGTAGTAGCGGTTGGGGATCGGCAGCACCTTGCCGAAGCTCTCGTAGCTGGAGCCCTTGCCGAGCGCCGGCGAGACCAGGTTGTCGATGATCCGGTAGTCGAAGGCGTCGCCGGCCACGCCCACCCCCGAACGGCCCAGCGGGATCGAACGGATCTCGCCCGCTTCACGTTCGAAGCGGATGATCGAGAAGTCCGAGGTGCCGCCGCCGAAGTCTCCGACCAGCACGGTGGCGTCGTGGTCCAGTTCGCGGGCGAAGAAGAACGCCGCCCCGACCGGCTCATAGGCATAGAGGATCTCGGAGAAGCCCATCCGCGCGAAGGCGGTCTCGTAGCGCTCCAGGGCCAGGGACTCCTTCGGCGCGCCGCCGGCGAAGGTGACGGGGCGCCCGACGATCACCCGGCTGGGCAGGTCGGCCATGCCGGCGCCGGCATAGTCGCGGACCTTCAGGAGGAAGGTCGAAAGCAGGTCCTCGAACTTGTAGCGGCGACCCAGGACCTGGGTCTCGGTGAAGCTCTCCGACGCGGCGAAGCTCTTGAAGGACTGGATGAAGCGGGTCTCGGCCGGGTCCTCGACGTAGGCGTCGATGGCCCAGGGACCGGCGGCGATGGTCCGCTCGGTGGGATGCTCCGCGGGCGCGTGGAACGACAGGCAGGTGCGGAAGGCGAAGAGGTCGCCCTCCGGAGCCGGGAAGTTCACCAGGTGCGCCGGGCCCGAGGCGTCAGCCAGCGCCACCACCGTGTTGGTGGTGCCGAAGTCGATGCCGAGGCTAAGAGGCGAAGTCACCGGAAGCGCTCCTTGCGGGGCGCGCCCCATAGCAACTTCGATGTCATCCCGGAAGCCGCGACAGCGGGAAGGCCCAGTCACAGTCACCCCAGACTGTCATCCCGGACGCCGTGAAACGGCGAGCCGGGACCCAGGGGAACTGCAGTGCGTCGGCCCCTGGGTCCCGGATCGGCTCTTCGACCGTCCGGGATGACGAGGCTCGCGAGTTCTCAGGCTAGCTCTCAGACTCGATCAGTTGCCGTTCGTAGGCGCAGACGGTGGCCATCTGCAGGATCTTCGAGACCGAGGCCGAGAGCGGGCAGATCTGCACGGCGCGGTCGAGGCCCAGCAGGATCGGCCCGATCACCGTCGCCCCGCCCAGCGACTGGATGAGCTGGGTCGAGATCGCCGCGGAGTGGACCGCCGGCATGATCAGCACATTGGCCGGGCCGGTGAGCCGCATGAAGGGATAGTTGCCGCGCGCTTCCGGCTCCAGGGCCAGTTCGGGCGGCATCTCGCCCTCGTATTCGAAGTCGATGCCCTCGATCTCATCCAGCAAGGCCACAGCCTCGCGCACCTTGTCGGACCGCAGGCCCATCGGGTTGCCGAAGGTCGAATAGCTCATGAAAGCCACGCGGGGCTCGTAACCCAGCGTCCGGACCGCGCGGGCCGCCTCGACGGCGATCTCCACCAGATCCTCGGCCTCGGGCATCTCGGTGATCGAGGTGTCCGCGATGAACAGGGTCCGGCCCTTGGCCAGCACCACGCTCATGCCGATGATCCGGCCGTCGGGCGCAGGATCGACGACCTGCAGCACCTCTTCCAGCACCTGGTCGAAGGCGCGGGTCACGCCGGTGACCATGCCGTCTGCGTCGCCCAGCGCCACCATCGAGGCGCCGAAGGCGTTGCGGTCCTGGTTGATCAGCCGCTGCACGTCGCGGCGCAGGTAGCCGATCCGCTGCAGCCGCTCGTAGAGGTAATCCACATAGGCCGGGTTTCGGTGCGACAGCCGGGCGTTGATGATCTCGAGCTTGGCCTCGGCCGGGACCAGGCCCACCGCCACCATGTTCTCGTGCACCAGGTCCTCGCGGCCGATCAGGATGGCCGAGCCGAGGCCCGCGTTCTGGAAGGCGTAGGCGGCGCGGATCACGCTGGGCTCTTCGCCCTCGGCGAAGACGATGCGCTTCTTCGGCGCGGAGAGCACCGCGCCCTGCAGCTTCTGCAGGAAGGCCGCGGTCGGGTCGAGGCGCTGCGCCAGCGAGGCGCGGTAGGCGTCCATGTCCTCGATCGGCTTGCGGGCAACGCCGGTGTCCATGGCCGCCTGGGCGATGAACGGCGGGATGTACCAGATCAGGCGCGGGTCGAACGGGGTCGGGATGATGTACTGCGGGCCGAACTTCAGCTGCACGCCCTGGTAGGCCGCGGCCACCTCGTCGGGGACGTCCTCGCGGGCCAGCAGCGCCAGCGCGTTGGCGCAGGCGATCTTCATTTCCATGTTCACGCGCCTGGCCCGCACGTCGAGCGCGCCGCGGAAGATGTAGGGGAAGCCCAGGACGTTGTTTACCTGGTTCGGATAGTCGCTGCGCCCGGTGGCCACGATGGCGTCGGGCCGGACCTCGTAGACCTCTTCCGGCCGGATCTCCGGGTCGGGGTTGGCCATCGCGAAGATGATGGGGTTCGGCGCCATCAGCTTCACGTGGTCCTGGGTGATCGCGCCGGCGACCGAGGTGGCGATCAGGACGTCCGCGCCGGTCATGGCGTCTTCCAGCGTGCGCTTGTCGGTCTCGATGGCGTGGGCCGACTTCCACTGGTTCATCGAGTCGGTGCGGCCGCGGTAGAGCACGCCTTTGGAATCAACGGCGATGCAGTTGTCGGACTTCACGCCCATCGCCTTGACCAGGTCGAGGGTCGCAATGCCGGCGGCGCCCGGGCCGTTCAGGACGATCTTCACGTCCTTGATGTCGCGGCCGGTGAGGAAGCAGGCGTTGATCAGGCCGGCGGCCGAGATGATCGCGGTGCCATGCTGGTCATCGTGGAAGACCGGGATGTCGAGGAGCTCCTGCAGCTCCGCCTCGATCCGGAAGCACTCGGGGCTCTTGATGTCCTCGAGGTTGATGCCGCCGAAGGTGACGCCGATGTTCTTGACGACCGTGATGACCTCGTCCGGGTCGCGGGCCGAGACCTCGATGTCGATGGCGTCGACGTCGGCGAAGCGTTTGAAGAGGACGCCCTTGCCCTCCATCACCGGCTTGGCCGCCAGGGGGCCCAGGTCGCCAAGGCCCAGGATCGCGGTGCCGTTGGAGATCACCGCCACCAGGTTGCCCTTGGACGTGTAGTCGTAGACCGAGTCCGGGTCCTTCGCGATGGCCAGGACCGGAACGGCCACGCCCGGCGAATAGGCCAGACTGAGGTCGCGCTGGGTCGCCATGGGCTTGGTCGCGGCGATCGCGATCTTCCCGGGCGTGGGGAACCGGTGGAAGTTGAGGGCTTCCTCGTCGGTAAAGGTGCGTTTCTCGGCGTCGCTCATGGCGGCGGCGGGTCCTTAGCGGCTTGAACGGATGAGAAGCCGGCAACCTACAGACCGCCGCCGGGCGAAACAACCATAGGCTCAAGCTTCTCTGAAATGGGCGCGCAAATCGGTCGCAGGCCGCCCCAGCTGAGCCTTTGGAACCATTGCCGACGTTTCCGGGTTTGGCGACCTACGGGCTTGGGGCGCCAGACTGGGAGCAATTCATGACGAAGACCTTTGCCTTCGCGGCCCTCGCCGCGACCCTTTCGCTTGCGGCGCCTGCCTTCGCGCAGGCCCCGGAGGCGAGCAAGGCCCCCCCGACCGCGGCGTCCGAGCCCGCCAGCCCGTCCACAAGCGCCACGGGTTCCAGCAGCGACACCGCGGCTACCGCGAGCGCGGGCGCTGCCGTCACCACCGGTATGTCCGTGAAGGACAACACCGGCGCGATGATCGGTGAAGTCTCCGACGTGAAGGCCGGCGTGGCCACCATCAAGATGGGCGCCGACACCTTCACCGTGGATACCTCCAAGCTCGGCGTGGCCAATGGCGCCGCGACCATCAACGCCACCGCGGCGGACATCCGCGGGATGCTGAAGAAGAAGTAGGCCCCGGCGTCTCCGAGCGAGAGGACGGGCTTCCCGTCCTCTCAGTCTCGGCTTTCCCCTCGAAAACCTGACAAGCGCCCCAGCGGCCGGCCGGTCGCAGCGGGCGCTTGACTCGTTTGTAAGTCATGACTTACGGTAAGTCATGACTAACGCAAAGGCCTTCGCAGCGCTGGCGGACCCCACGCGACGCGACGTGTTCGAGCGCCTCGCCGCCGGGCCGCGGGCCGTGGGCGACCTTGCCCGCGAACTTCCGGTCAGCCGGCCGGCGGTGTCGCAGCACCTGAAGGTACTCAAGGAGGCCGGACTGGTGACCGATCGGCCGGACGGCGCGCGCCGGGTCTACCAGATCGACCCGCAAGGCCTTGGCCAGATGCGAGCCTGGCTCGACCGGTTCTGGGACCAGGCCCTCGACGCCTTCAAGGCCGAGGTCGAACGCGCCGACGAGGAGGGAAACCCTTGAGCCAGACCATCCAGCCGGCCGCGATCCGGAAATCGCTCACGGTGGCCGCCAGCCCCGCGAAAGCCTTCAAGGTCTTCACCGACGGCTTCGACCGCTGGTGGCCCAAGTCCCACACCATCGGCAAGACGCCGCTGGCCACCGCGATCATCGAACCCCGGCAGGGCGGGCGCTGGTACGGCGTCGACGAGAACGGCCACGAGGACGACTGGGGCGAGGTGCTGGCCTGGGAGCCGCCCGACCGGCTGCTGCTCGCCTGGCGGATCAACGGCCGGTGGACCTACGACGCGGCGCTTCTCACCGAGGTCGAGGTGCGGTTCACCGCCCTCGCCGACGGCCAGACCCAGGTCGATTTCGAGCATCGCGGCCTGGAACGCATGGGCGAGGGCGCCGAGGAGACGCGCGCCCGGATGGAAAGTCCCAACGGCTGGGGCGGGCTCCTGGCGAGCTTCAAGCAAGCCGCCGAGAGCTGAGCAAAAGGAAGGGAGCAAGCATCATGCCCACGATCGTCATCCACGGCGTCCCCGGAAGTCCCTACGTCCGCATGCCGCTCCTGGCTTGCGAGGAAAAGGGCGTCGCCTGGCGCCTCGCGCCCCTGGGCATGGGAGACGCCAAGACCCCGGAGCACCTGGCGCGCCATCCGTTCGGCCGCATGCCCGCAATCGAGCACGGCGACTTCAAGCTCTATGAGGCGCAGGCGATCATCCGCTACATCGACCAGGCCTTCGACGGACCGAGCCTCACGCCCAGGGATCCCCAGGCGCAGGCCCGGATGAACCAGGTGATGAACATCGTCGACTGGTACGTCATGCCCTCGATCAGTTCCGGCATCGTCTTCAACCGCGTGATCAAGCCGATGTTCGGCATGCCGGTGGACGAGGCTGCGGTGGCGGCCGCCACCCCGTTGGCCGGGACCTGCGTTTCGGCGCTCACCGACATCCTGGGCGATCAGTCCTACTTCGGCGGCGACGCCGTGAGCCTGGCCGACATCGCCGCGGTGGCGCACCTCGATTTCATGTCGGCGGCGCCCGAGACCGCCAAGCTCCTGGCGACGTCCCCGACGCTGGCGGCCTGGCTCGAGCGGATGACCGCCCGGCCGAGCGCCCAGCGCACCACCATGGCGGTCCTGCGCGCCGCGCTGGAGCCCGAGGCCGCCTAGGCCGGAGCGCAGATCAGCGCGATCGCGGCGTCGGCGACCTTCTGCAGGGCGGGTTCGTCGGCGCCGGTCCGCGCGCGGATGGCCAGGGTGTGCAGCACCGCCACCGCGATCGCCGCCGCGCCCGCCGGATCCGCCCCCGGCGCGAGCTCGGCCTTCGACTTGGCGAAGCGATCGGCGAACAGGGCGTCTGACTCGGCCACGAAGCGCGCGAGCAGGTCGCGGGCCTCCGGGTCGTCCACGGCCTGGGTCACCGCCGTCCCCACCAGGAAACAGCCTCGCTGGCCCGCGTCGCCCGCCCGATAGACGCGGATGGCCGTGGAATAGATGATCCCCAGCACCTCGCGCAGCGGCCGCTCCAGGGCCAGCGCCTGACCCATGGCCCGGACCGACTCGTCGCGGGAGCGCTGAAGGGCTGCGATGTAGAGGGCGTGCTTGTCGCCGAACGCGCCGTAGAGGCTCGGTCGGTTCAGGCCCGTGGCCGCCGCCAGGTCGTCCAGCGACGTGGCCGCGTAGCCCAGGTTCCAGAACACCGCGCGCGCCTTGTCCAGCACCGCATCGGCGTCGAAGCTCCTCGGCCTCCCGCGCGCCTTGAGTTCTTTTTGTACCATATCGCAAATAATTCCTTGACCGGCCCTATTTTGTGCGGAACGGTACGAATATCAACTACATCGCCAACCCGGGAGTTTCCCATGGACCTCTACTTCTCTCCCCTCGCCTGCTCGCTGGCCAGCCGGATCACGGTCTATGAGGCCGGCGCCGACGCCAACTTCCACCGGGTGGACACCAAGACCGGCCGCACCGCCGACGGCGCCGACTACCGCGCGATCAATCCCAAGGGCCTGGTGCCCGCCCTGCGCACCGACGACGGCGAGGTGCTCACCGAGAACGCCGCGATCCTGCAGTATCTGGCCGAGCGGTTCCCCGACGCCGCCCTCGCGCCCGAGGGCTTCGAGCGGCATCGCCTGCGGCAGTGGCTGAGCTTCGTCGGCTCCGAGCTGCACAAGTACGTCTTCACGCCCCTGCTCAGCCCGAAGACCTCGCCCGAGGCGCGGGCCGCCGCGACCGAGGCCGCCGGCGCCCGCCTCACCTACCTCAACGACCATCTGACCGGCCGCGAGTGGCTGCTTGACCGCTTCAGCGTGGCCGACGCCTACCTGGCCGCCGTGCTCAACTGGGCGCCGTTCGTGAAGCTCGACCTCGACGCCTATCCCGCCGTCGTCGCCTATCGCGACCGCCTGAAGGCCCGCCCCGCCGTGGCCCGCGCGATGGGCGAGGAGTTCGCGCTCTTCCAGGCGGCTTGAACCAACCCACTCGTCACCCTCCGGTCAGGTGAAAGCTGATACGGGGGACCCAAGCTGAGGTGCAAACTCGCCACGCCGCTTGGGTCCCCCGGATCGCGCCTTCGCGTGACCGGAGGATGACGATCTATTTTGGGCGGCCGACTGCGGGTTGACCGCGCCATGCCGCTCGGGAGACTTAGCGCCTCGCCACCCCGGAGAGACCGCCCTGCCCGACGCCCTTATCAAGATCGCCGTCGCCGGGGCCCTTGGGCGCATGGGGCAATATGTGGCCGCGGTGGTGGAGGCCGACCCGCGCCTGGCGCTGGTCGCCCGGTTCGACCGGCCGGGCGCGACCGGCGAAGGGCTGGTCAGCCAGGACGAGGCCCTGGCCGCCGCCGATGTGGTGATCGACTTCACGGTCGCAGCCGCATCCGCGGAGCTGGCCGCGGTCTGCGCCGCGCGCGGCGGGCCGGCCATGGTGATCGGCTCCACCGGCATGGACGACGCCCAGGTCGCCGCCGTCGACGCGGCCGCGAAGAAGATCGCCATCGTGCGGGCCCGCAACTTCTCGCTCGGGGTCAACATGCTGATGGGTCTGGTCGAACAGGCCGCTCGCGCGCTCGGACCCGACGGCTACGACATCGAGGTCTTCGAGGCCCACCACCGCCACAAGATCGACGCGCCTTCCGGCACCGCCCTGATGCTGGGCGAGGCCGCCGCCAAGGGCCGCGGCGTCGAGCTCGCCAAGGTCGCCAAGCGCGGGCGCGACGGGATCACCGGCGAACGCACCCCCGGCGAGATCGGCTTCGCCGTCCAGCGCGGCGGCGGGATCTTCGGCGATCACAGCGTCACCTTCGCCGCCGAGGACGAAATCCTGACCCTGTCCCACTCCGCCCTGGACCGCGGCCTGTTCGCCCGAGGCGCCGTCGCCGCGGCCACCTGGGTCGCCGGCCGGCCGCCCGGCGTCTACGACATGCGCGACGTCCTGGGCTTCAGCCGCGACTGAGGGGCGGCGCATGTCGGACATCCTGAAGCTCGACGCCACCGATCAGCTCTCGGCGCTGGCCGCGCGCAAGGTCTCGGCGCTGGAGATCCTGGAAGCCTCGCTCTCGCGTCAACAGCAGGTGCACAGCCGGCTCAACGCCGTCGTCGCCACCAGCCTGGAACGCGCGCTCGAGCACGCCCGCGCCATCGACGAGCGGCGGGCGAAGGGCGAGCCGATGGGCCCGCTGACCGGCCTGCCGATGACCATCAAGGACACCTTCGACGTAGTCGGGATGCCGGCCTCGTCAGGCCTGGAGGCCCTGCGTCGCCGCGTGGCCGAGGACGCCGACGTGGTGGCCGCCGCCCGCGACGCCGGCGCGGTGATCTGGGGCAAGACCAACGTCCCGGTGATGGCCGGCGACTGGCAGAGTTTCAACGGGCTCTATGGCGCCACCAACAATCCGTGGGACGTGAAGCGTACCTGCGGCGGCTCGTCCGGCGGCGCGGCGACGGCGCTGGCGGCGGGCGTCACGGCGCTGGAGATCGGTTCCGACATCGGCGGGTCGCTGCGCGTGCCGGCCAACTTCTGCGGTGTGTTCAGCCACAAGCCGACCTGGGGCCTGGTCAGCCAGCACGGCCACGTGCCGCCCAGCCCCGGCTCCTGGTCCGAGCGCGACCTGAACGTGGTGGGGCCGATGGCCCGTTCGGCCCGCGATCTGCGGCTGCTGCTGTCGGTGATCCAGAACGGGCTCCTGGGCGCCAAGGCCCCGCCGGCCGACCTGAAGGCCACGCGGATCGGCCTGTGGCTGGACGAACCGACGTTTCCCCTCGATCCCGAGGTTCGCACCACGATCGAGAACTTCGCTGCCGAACTGACCGCCGCCGGCGTCGAGGTCACGCCGATCAAGACGCCGGTCCACGCCCCGACCCTGATGAGCGTCTTCCCGACCCTGCTGGGCGGGGTGCTTGGCGAGGACATGCCGCCTTCGATGCTCAAGGGCATGGAACGCATGCGGGGCTGGGCCAGGTGGTCGATGCGCCGCGGCGCCGACCCGCTCTCCAACGCCGCCCTGACCCTGGCCTACACCGCCACCCACCGCGAATGGATGGCCGCCGACGCGGTGCGCAATCGTCTTCGACGGGAAATCCTCGGCGTCTTCGAGAGCTACGACGTGATCCTCGCGCCGATCAGCCCGGTGGTCGCCTTCGCGCACAACCATCGCCCGTTCGGCAAGCGCAGCCTCACCGGCTCGGACGGGCGGACGATCCCCTACAATGCCATGCTCAACTGGATCGCGCTGGCCACGGCCCTGCACCTGCCGGCCACCACGGTCCCGGCAGGCCTGGCCGCGTCCGGCATGCCGGTGGGCGTGCAGCTGATCGGTCCACCGGGCGGCGATGCCCGCACCCTCGCCGTCGCCCAGGCCATCGACGAGAACGTCCGGGGGTTTGTCGCGCCGACGCTCTAGGAGGCCCTTCGCCATGCCCAGGATCGACATCGCCGCCGTGCCGCAGCGCAAGGGCTCGGGCTATCCGCCGCCCTTCGATGCGCCCTGCGCTGACCGTGTGCGGCAACGGCTCGGCGACGCCGGCGGGCTGACGGATTTCGGGATCAACCTGATGCGCCTGCCGCCGGGCAATTGGTCCAGCCAGCGCCACTGGCATTCGCACGAGGACGAGTTCGTCTATGTGCTCGAAGGCGAACTGACCCTGATCGAGGATGGCGGCGAGACCGTGCTTCGCGCCGGCGACTGCGCGGCCTTCCCGAAGGGCTCCGGCGACGGCCACCACATGATCAACAGGTCGGACGTGACGGCGGTCTATCTCGAAGTCGGCTCCCGCCAGCCCGCCGACGTCACCACTTGCTCCGACATCGACATGATGAGCACCAACGCCGACGGCCGCTTCGTGCACAAGGATGGCGCGCCCTATTAGTCGCCGGTCCGAAACCGTACTTCATCCTGTCATCCCGGACGGCCGACGAGCCGATCCGGGACCCAGGGCTAAACCCACTGCAGTCCCCCTGGGTCCCGGCTCACCGCTGCGCGGCGTCCGGGATGACAGTTTTGGGGATTAGGTCTTCAACCTAGTCCCCGGCGAGCCGCGCGAACATTTCCACGTCCTGGAAGGCGCCCTTCCAGTGGCCATGGCCGCGCAACAGGCCCTCGCGGCGGAAGCCGTGGCGCGTCAGCAGAGCGACGGAAGCGGCGTTGCCCGGCGTGACGGTCGCCTCGATGCGGTGCAGCCCGAGCCCCGCAAATCCATGGTCGAGCACAACGGGCAGCACCCCGCCCATCACCCCCTGCCGCCAGCGCGCCCGCACCACGTCGTAGCCGATCTCGCCGCGCGAACCGTGCTCGCGCACCAGGCTGTTGAAGCCGATGGTGCCGGCGAAGCCTCCGTCCCGGTCGCGGATCGCCCAGCGCAGGCCGGCGTCCTCGTCCAGCAGGCGGGTCGTCCAGGCGATGGTCTCGTCGGCCTCAGCGATGTCGGTCATCGGCGCGATGTCCATGAACTCGACCGTCGCCGGATCGGAGAAGTGGGCGAAGAGGTCCTGCCGATCGCTGGGCTGCAGCGGGGCGAGGTCGAAGCGCGCTGTCGAAAGGACGGGCCAGCTCACGGCTTGGCGTCGGGCTTCGGCCAGAGCGCATCGACCGCCGAGGTCACGTCCTCGCCGACGCCCCGACGGACCAGGGACAGGCCCTCCAGTTCCACCCGATCGGCGCGCAGCACGCGCGGATGCAGGCTGTAGCCCAGGAGGTAGAGCGCCCGGTCGGTCTTGGTCTGGCCGTCCTCGATGTAGACGGTGACGATCCCCACCGGCACGCGGTCCTGCACTTCCTTGCCGCCGCGTCCGCGCGCCTTCAGGGCCTTGGCGAGGCCGGCGTCGAGCCAGCCCGCCTCGATCCGCGGATTGCCGGTGGTCTCGACCGCATCGGACCGCACGTCGGTGGGAAAGGTCAGGCTCTGGGTCTGGATCACCTGCTCCGGATTTGCCGAGGTCAGGCGCAGCCAGTCGCCGGAACCCTGCGGCGCGGCGGTCATCAGGAAGGTCTGCTTTAAGGCGCCGGCATGGGCCTGCGCCCGCTGTTCGGCCTTGCGCTCCCGCTCGGCGGCGGACCGCGCGCTTTCCTCCAGGCTCCGCTCGCGATGGCTGTCCCAATAGCCGAGCCCCGCGATCACCACCGCCACCAGCCCCACAACCTCGGCCAGCGTCAGCCAGCGTAGCGGCAGGCGCTTCTTGCGGGGCGCCTCGCTCATCGGCCGCCGGTGGACCCGAAACCGCCAGCGCCGCGGGCGGTCTCGTCGAGGTTGTCGACCTCGACCCATTGGGCCTGCACGACCGGAGCCACGACCAGTTGGGCGATGCGGTCGCCGCGCCGGATCGTGAAGTCCTCCTCGCCGTGGTTGATCAGGATCACCTTCACCTCGCCCCGATAGTCGGCGTCGACGGTGCCGGGGGTGTTCAGGCAGGTGACGCCGGACTTGAACGCCAGGCCCGAGCGCGGCCGCACCTGGCCCTCGAAGCCCGGCGGCAGGGCGAATGCCAGTCCCGTCGGGACCGGGAACCGCGAGCCAGGACGCAGGACCAGCGGCTCGTCCTCGGGGACCGCGGCGCGCAGGTCCATGCCGGCCGCCTGGGCGCTCTCATAGGCGGGCAGCGGCAGGTCGGCGGCGTGCGGCAGGCGGACGATCGGGACGGTCGGGTTCACTTCAGTTCCTCAGCGATACGCTCGGCCAACCGGCGCGCCACGGCGGCCTTGGCCATGCGCTCCCATCGCTCGATTCCCCCTTTGCTGACGATGGCCACGGCGTTCTCGTCGCCGCCCATCGTCCCGTCGATGCTGACGTCATTGGCGACGATCCAGTCGCAGCCCTTCTTCGCCAGCTTCGCCTTGGCGTTGGCCTCGAGGTCGTGGGTCTCGGCGGCGAAGCCGATCACCAGGCGCGGGCGCCGCGCATGCTTCGACAGCGACGCAAGTATGTCGGGGTTTTCGGTGAGCGCGATGGTCGGCGGACCGCCCGCGCCCTTCTTGATCTTCTTGTCGCCCGAGTTCTCCGGGCGCCAGTCGGCGACGGCGGCGACGCAGACCGCGATGTCCGCCGGCAGCGCCGCCTCGCAGGCCGCCAGCATCTCGCGCGCACTCTCGACGTCGATGCGCATAACGCCGGCGGGGGTGGCGAGCGCGGTCGGGCCGCTGACCAGCGTGACCTCGGCGCCCAGGGCCGCCAGCGTGGCGGCGATGGCGTAGCCCTGCTTGCCCGACGAGCGGTTGGTGAGCAGGCGCACCGGATCGATGGCCTCGACGGTGGGCCCGGCCGTGACGATGGCGCGCTTGCCGGCCAGCGGACGGCCGCTTCCCAGGAGGCCCATGATCGCCTGGAAGATCGCCGGCGGCTCGGCCATGCGGCCGGGGCCGTACTCGCCGCAGGCCATGGCGCCTTCGTCGGGGCCGACAAAGTGCACGCCGTCGGCCATTAGAGTGGCCAGGTTCCGCCGGGTGGCGGCGTGCTGCCACATGCGCACGTTCATCGCCGGCGCCATCAGCACCGCCTTGTCGGTGGCGAGCAGGGTCGTGGAGGCCAGGTCGTTCGCGTGGCCGTTTGCGGCCTTGGCCATCAGGTCGGCGGTGGCGGGGGCGACAACCACGAGGTCGGCGGAACGGGAGAGCTCGATGTGGCCCATCTCGGCTTCGTCGGTCAGCGAGAAGAGCTCGGAATAGACCTTGTCCTCGGCCAGCGCCGACAACGAGAGCGGCGTGACGAACTCGGCGCCAGCCTTGGTCAGGATCGGCCGCACGGCGACGCCCGCCTTGCGAAGCAGCCGCGTCAGTTCCAGCGATTTGTAGGCCGCGATACCGCCGCCGACGATCAGGAGAATCCGCTTTTCGTCCAAGGCTTTCGACCCCTCAACGGCGCACCTAAGCCTTATGCCAGATGGGAAC
>JBOHKZ010000360.1:0-4032 GCA_050729355.1 Phenylobacterium sp.
GCCCTGGGCTCGACCGTGGGCGGCGCGGCGCTGGCGACCTTCGGCGTGCCGGCAATTCCCGCCGCCGCGCTCGCCATGTCCCTGACCGCCGGGATCATCCTGGCCTTCGTCTTCCCCCGCTCCCCGCCGCCGGTCTCAGAGAAGATTGGCTAGACCTGCCCGCGCGGCCTTCAGGAAGACGCTGGGCAGGGCGTCGAGATCGCGCCTTGGCGACCAGATGACGCCGCTGGCGTCGCCCTCGGCGCGCAGCAGCCGCAAGGTCAGGGTGAAGTGGGTGAAGCCGTGCTCCACCTCGCCAACGCCTCGCCAGGCGGCGTCCGCCGGCGCGACGGCCTGCGCTTCGTCGTCCGTCCAGCGCGCGCTGCGCCAGTCCGACGTCGGCAGCGCCAGCATGCCGCCAAGCAGGCCCTTGGGCGGGCGCCGCACCAGCGCCACCTCGTCGCCCCTCGTCAGCACATAGGCCACGCCGTAGCGATGCGGCCGCTCGGCCTTGGCGGTCCTGCGCGGATAGGTCTCCGGCGCGCCGGTCGCCAGCCCCGCGCAGTGCTCAGCCACTGGGCAGCGGTCGCAGAGCGGCGACTTCGGCCGGCAGATCGTAGCGCCCAGGTCCATCAGCGCCTGCGCCCAGTCGCCGGGACGGTCGTCGCGGACCAGGCCCGCGGCCAGGCGCTTCAGCTCCGGCTTCACATCGGGCAGGGGCTCGTCCACCGCGAACAGCCGCGCCATCACCCGCTCGACATTGCCGTCGACCACATTCGTGGCTTCGTCGAAGGCGATCGCCGCCACCGCCGCAGCCGTGTAGGGGCCAAGCCCGGGCAGGTCGCGCAGGCCCGCCTCGGTGGTAGGGAACACGCCGCCGTGCTCGCCCGCCACCGCTCGGGCGCAGGCCAGCAGGTTGCGGGCGCGGGCGTAGTAGCCAAGACCCGCCCAGTTCGCCATCACCTCGCCGTCGTCCTCCGCCGCCAGGTCGCCGACGGTCGGCCAGCGGGCGGTGAACTTCAGGAAATAGGGCGTGGCGTGCGGCACGGTGGTCTGCTGCAGCATCACTTCCGACAGCCAGACCCGGTAGGGATCAGCCCGCTTGCCGGCTGGACGCCCTTGGGGCCGCACCCGCCACGGCAGGTCGCGGGCGTTGGCGTCGTACCAGGCGAGGAGCTGGGCGCGGAGAGACTGCGAATTCACCCCCAACCCCTTAGCGTCATGCGGCGATGACGGTAAGGTGCGGGCATGGCCAAGCGCCCGCTCCCGTCCACGCAAGAAGCGCTCCGCATCCTGGCGGAGAAGCGCACCCGGCCGCAGCGCCGCGCGCCGCCGCCGCTCGGCCGGGCGCTGGGCAAGACCCTCAGGGAGTTCGACGCCAAATTCGGGCAGGGGCCCGGCGCGCTGCAGGCGCGCTGGCGCGAGGTGGTCGGCGCCGAGATCGCCAAGCGCACCGAGGTCGTAAAGCTTACCAAGGGCCGCAACGGCGGGCCGTCCTCGCTGGAAATCCGGGTCGCCGGCCCGGCCGCGGCGATCATCCAGCACCAGGCGCACGAGATCCTGGCCCGGGTGAACCTCTTCCTGGGCGCCGACGCGGTGCAGAAGCTGCGCATCGTGCAGGGGCCGTTGCAGGTCGCCAAACCGGCCGCGCCCCCCCGCCGGCGGCTTCCGCCGCTGGACGCCGCACAGGAGGCGAAGCTTGCCGCCGACCTCGCCGAGGCCCCTGAGGGGAAGCTGAAATCGGCGCTTCTGGCGCTCGGCCGGGGCGTCCTGCGACAACGTTGACGAAATTCCGCCGCCGTCCGATCGGCTAAGAATGACGCCGAGTTCGGCGGCGCGGCGGGAATCGCGCTTTAATCCCTTGTTCAGACCTGCCGGAAGGCCCGCGTTTCATGTTCAGCCGCCGTTCGATCGCCCTGGGCGCCGCCGCCACCTTCCTGGCTGGCGCAGCCATGGCCGCGCCGTCGGCCCTGCCGGACGACATGAGCCTGGGCAATCCCAAGGCCACGGTCCAGGTGATCGAATACGCCTCGCTGAGCTGCCCGCACTGCGCTCACTTCAACGAGACGGTGTTCGCGCCGTTCAAGGCCAAGTGGGTCGACACCGGCAAGGTCCGCTACACCCTGAAGGAGATGCTGACCCAGCCGCAGCAGGTCGCCGCGGCGGGCTTCCTGATGGCCCGGTGCGCCGGTCCGACAAAATACTTCAAGGTCGTCGACGAGGTGTTCCGCAGCCAGTCCCGCTGGGAGAACGGCAAGATCAAGGCGGTGTTCGTCGAGATCGCCGGCGCGAACGGCCTCACGGAGGCCCAGTTCAACGCCTGCCTGACCAACGAGGCCGCGCAGGAGGCGCTGAACGCCCGGGCGCAGCGCGCGTCCCAGGTCGACGGCGTGAATTCGACGCCGACCCTCTTCATCAACGGCAAGCAGCTCGATCCGCTGCCGCAATCCCCGGCCGAGATGGACGCCGCCATCGCAGCCGCCCTGAAGACGGGAGGGCGCTGAACCCGTCGTGCACTTCCAGAGGCTTCGCCTTTCGGGCTTCAAGTCCTTCGTCGATCCGACCGAGTTCCGGATCGAGCCCGGAGTCACGGGCATCGTCGGACCGAACGGCTGCGGCAAGTCGAACCTCCTGGAAGCGCTCCGTTGGGTGATGGGCGCCAATTCCGCCAAGGCCATGCGTGCCGGTGGGATGGACGACGTGATCTTCGCCGGCGCCGCCAACCGGCCCTCGCGCAATCACGCCGAAGTCAGCCTGACGATCGACAATGCCGACCGCCGCGCGCCGGCCGCCTTCAACGACCACCCGGTGCTGGAAGTGATCCGCCGCATCGATCGCGGCGCGGGCTCCACCTACAAGATCAACGGCCGCGAGGTGCGCGCCCGCGACGTCCAGCTGCTGTTCGCAGACGCCTCGACCGGCTCTAACTCGCCGGCCCTGGTGCGCCAGGGCCAGATCTCCGAGCTGATCGCCGCCAAGCCGCAGAACCGCCGGATGATCCTGGAAGAGGCGGCGGGCGTCTCCGGCCTCCATTCCCGCCGCCACGAAGCCGAACTGCGGTTGCGCGCCGCTGAGGCCAACCTCGCCCGGCTTGAAGACGTGGCCCGTGAGCTGGAGAGCACGCTGGGCCGCCTGAAGCGCGAGGCCCGGCAGGCTGAGCGCTACAAGAAGATTTCCGCCGAGATCCGGTCCCTGCAGGGCGCGGTGCTCTACGCCCGCTGGAACGAGGCCCGCACCGCCGCCGAACGCCTAGCCGCCGAAGCCGCCGCCGCCATCCAGGCCGTGCACGAGACCGCCCAGGCGGCCGCCAGCGCCACCACGCGCGCGGCCCAGGCCGAAGAAGCCATCAAGCCGTTGCGGGAAGCGGAGACCATCGCCGCGGCCATCCTGCACAAGCTGGCCATCGACAAGGACCGCCTGGACCGCGAGCACGAGGCCCACGCCGCCGAGCTGGAGCGCCTGGCCGGCGATCTCGCCCGCATCGACGCCGATCAGGCCCGCGAAGCCCACATTGTCGAGGACGCCGAGGTCGCCCTGAAGCGCCTCGCCGACGACCTGACCGCGCTGGAGGCCGCTATCGCCGGCGCGCCGGAGCGGACGCCCGCGCTACAGGCCGCCGCCCAGGCCGCCGAAGCCGCCCGCGCCGCCGCAGACGCCCAGGTCGAAGCCCTCGCCGCCCAGCTCGCTGCTGACGAAGCCCACCGCCGCGCCGCCGCGCATCGGGTGGAGGAAGCGCAGGTCCGCCTCGGCCGCACCAAGCGCGCGCTGGACCAGGCCAAGGGCGAACGCGACGCGCTGGGGACCGCCGTCAATCCGCAGGCCGCCCAGGCCAAGGCGGAGCTGGAGGCCGCAGAGGCCGCGCTCGCCGCCGCCCGCGCCGCTTTGGACGCCGCCGAGGAGGAGCGCACCCAGGCGCAGGCCGCCGAGAGCGCCGCCCGCGAGGCCGCCCGCAAGTTCGAAGACCAGCTCGGCCGGCTGACCGCCGAGGCCCGCGCGCTCGCCGGCCTCGTCGCCCAGGCCAAGCGCGGCGGCTTCGCCCCGGCGCTGGACGCG
>JBOHKZ010000361.1:0-6421 GCA_050729355.1 Phenylobacterium sp.
GCCCAGCCCTCGCCATAGGCCGAGATGTAGATGTAGCGGCGGAAGTCCGGCAGCCCGGTCTGTTCCTCGGCCAGGCCGCCCTGCAGCGAATGTCCCGGCGCGGACTCGTGCAGGGTGAGGGCGGTCAGGTTGTAGAGCGGCCGCGAGGGCAGGTCGTAGGTGTTCAGGAGGTAGGTCGACTTGCCGCCTCTGGCGCTCGTGTAGAAGGGCGCCATGTCCGCCGGCACCGGCTCGATGGCGAAGCGGCTGCGCGGCAGCCAGCCGAAATAGGCCGAAAGCTTGCCGTCCACCCGCTTGGCGATCCACGCGCCGCGCATCAGCAGCTCTTCCGGGGACTTGGCGTAGAACTTCGGGTCCTTGCGCAGGTAGGCCAGGAAGGCCGGGAAATCGCCCTGGAAGCCGGTCTCCTTCATCACGTCCAGCATCTGGGCGTGGATCTTGGCGACTTCGGCGAGGCCCAGCTCGTGGATCTCCTCCGGCGCCATGTCGAGCGTCGCATATTCCTTGATCTGGGCCCGGTAGTAGGCCTCCCCGTCCGGCAGGCTCTCCGCCGCCAGAGTCTCGGTGGTGTTCGGGATGTATTCGTCGCGCAGGAAGACCAGCAGGGTGGCGTAGGCCGGCTTCACCTTGTCCTCGATCACCGCCTTCGCCTCGGCCTTCAGGGCCTCCTGCTCGGCCGCCGGGATCGAGGCCGGCATGGCCTTGAACGGCTTCCAGAAGAGCGTGCTCTCGGCGTCCTTCGCGTCGACCGTCGCGGAGACCGAGACCTCGCGGCCCACCAGCGTCGCCCTGGGTGGGGTGAATCCGCGTTTCAGGCCGGCGCGCATGTTCACGGTGTACTCCGCGAAATAGCGCGGAATCTCGCTCATCTGGGCGATGTAGCTGCGGTACTCCTTGGCGTCGTGCAGGGTCCGCATGGCCGTGTAGTTGAAGCTCGACCAGAACGAGGAGTCCGAGTTGAAGGGCTTCTCGTACTCGCGGAATTTCTGCTGCGAGATCAGCGTATCGAGCTGGTCGCGGTAGATCTGGTAGTTGACCGCCTGCTCGGGCGACAGGCTGCTTTCCTTGATCGCGTCCAGCTGCTGGCGAACGTAGCGCCAGTAGACCAGCCGGCGGGTCTGGCTCGCGGCGTCGACCTTGGGCAGGTAGGGCTGGATCGGGACCGCGTCGCCCTCGTCGGCGTGCGCCAGCTCGGTCTCCCGCCAGGCCCATTCCTTGGTGTAGAGCGCCTTGAAGCGGGCGTCGGCGCTGGCTGGAGCGGCGGCGGGTTTGGGCTTCGCTGGCGCGGCCTTGGCCGGGGCGGCGGGCTTTTGCACCGCCGGCGCTGCGCTGGCCGCCGGCGCCTCCGCCAGAACGACGCCTGCGAAAGCCAAGCAGGCCAGAAGCTGAATACGCATCGCTCACTCCCGGATCAGGAGACCTGCCTACGGCAAATCGCGGGGAGGCGCCAAGGCGTCGCCGTAGCGCCGCCCGGGTCGACCTAGAGGCGCACCTTCGCCGGCTTGCCGCTACGCACCACGACCCGGCGCATCAGCGCCATTTCCACGCCCGCTGCGCCATTGGCCGGCCGGGCGAGGGTGATCACGTACCAGGCGCCGTCGGGCAGACCCTGGAAGGAGAATTCTCCCGCCGCGCCGCACTTGGTGCGCTTGATGAAGGCCGAATAGTCCTGCGAACGCTCGGGCGGCGTGCGGCGGCGAACCTCTTCGGCGGGCAGCGCCGTGTGGTCGACCGAATTGTAGAGGATCTGCATACGGGTCCGCACCCAGGGCGTCTCAGGCGTCAGGATCACGCCGGACGCGGTGCAGCCGTAGGACTGTCCGCCGACCTTGTAGGCGATCTGTCCGTCGATCGAGCCTTGTCCGGCCGTCGTCGACCAGGCGAAGTCGGCCGGGCGGAAGGCGGCGGTCCCGGCGGCGGCCGGCGCGGGCGTGGCCCCGACCTTGGGGGCGGGGCCCTCGCTGGTCGCGCAACCGGCGAGGACGGCGAAGCTGAGCAGGCAGGCGTAGCGCAGGTTCATGGTGTCTCTTCCCAAAGCTCTGCCATGGTGACGGCAGGCGGCGCTTGGCGCAAGCGGTGCGGCGGGCGAACTGGCAGGCCAACACACCTCAGGAGCGATTAGTGTTGCGGTAACCCTAGGGGTCGCCTTAGGAGAACGGCGTCGTTTCTAAGGGTGGGGGACCGTCGCGATGCAGCCGAGGACATTCATCAGCTTCGCGTCGAAAGATGTGAAGGTTGCGCAAACCCTGTGCTCTGCGCTCGAGAGCCGGGGCATCCCCTGCTGGATTTCGGCGCGCGACATCCAGCCGGGCGAGAATTTCCAGGTCTCGATCGTGCAGGCCCTGCGCCACGCCAAGATCATGGTGCTGGTGTTCACCGCCAATTCCAACAGCTCGGAAGAGATGACCAAGGAGCTGGCGTTGGCCAGCCAGCAGCGCCTGATCGTCATCCCGCTGCGCGTCGAAGACGTGACCCCGGGCGACGCCTTCACCTACGAGTTCGCGACCCGTCAGTGGATCGACGTGTTCGCCGACTGGGAGAGCTCGATCGACCAGCTCTGCCGCCGGATCACCCGCGCCCTGGAAAATCCGCAGATCGACGAAGAAGAGTCGCTTGCGCCCGTCGATCATGAGATCGCGCCTGAGGGCGACCACGTCGAGACCGCCGCCGAATTCGCCCATGTGGTCGCGCCGGCCGCCGTCGTGGCGCCGATCATCGATCCGGACGCCGACGAACAGGAAGCCCTCGACGAAGCCGCCTTCGCCGCCGCCGGCGTTCCCGACGGGGGCGGCCAGGACGAGCCCGCGAACGAAAACCGTTCGGGCATGATGCGTGTCGTGCTTGTCGCCGCGGTCCTGGCGATCGTGGCGGGCCTGGGCGTGATTGCGCCGAAGCTCCTGCACAAGCCTCAAACCGGCGCGACCGTGACGGCAGCGGTCAAGCCCGAAGGCCTGATCGACGCGGCGAACAAGGGCCCGGCGTCGTCGACCACCATCGTGGCCGATCCGCGAGCCGCGGTCGCCCTGGCCGAAGCGCCGACCGCCGAGGAGCCGGCCGCGGCTCCCGCGCCGCGCGCCAAGCGCCACGCCGCCAAGAAGCACGTCGAGACCGACATCCCCTATTGATCGCTGTGGCGGCGTCCTCGACGCGCCGCTAACTGCTCTCCGGCGCGACGACGGCGCAGGAGATTTCAGATGACTCGTCTCGGCTTGGCGCTCTTGGCGCTCCTGTCATTCTTCGGCCTCGCCGGTCCGGTGAACGCCGCCGAGCCCCCAAGCGTCGCACGCGTCGGCGCCATCCAGGACCGCTTCGACCCGCTTGGACCGCCGGTCCAGGCCCTCACCCTGCCCAACGGCCGTACGGTCCACTACGCCGATACCGGCGAGGTGGGCTGGCGGCCGGTGCTGTTCGTCGGCGGGACGGGCACCAGCGCGCGGGCCTTCCTGATGACGGAGTTCCTGCAGACCCTGCGCCGGCAGCTGAAGCTCCGCCTCATCTCGGTCGAACGTAACGGCTTCGGCGACACGGCCTTCGTCCCCGGCTGGACCTATGGCGACTACGCCCAGGAGGTGCGGGCCGTGCTGGATCGCCTGGGCGTCAGCCGGTTCGCCGGCCTGGCGATCTCCGGCGGGGGGCCATACCTTGCGCAGGTCGCGGCCGCCATGCCGGAGCGGCTGATCTCGGTCCACATGATGGCTGCGGCCACCCAGCGCCCAGCCGACGACCCGATCTGCAAGACGCCTGCGGCGGCCCTCGCCGGTGCGGTCAAATCCTCCGTGCAGAATCCGCGCGTCTGGTGGGCCTTTCCGCCCAACAGCCCGACGGGCTCCATCCCGGGGTTCGCCGACACCGCCTACGACGAGGGTGCGCGCGCCTTCTTCATCCGCGGCCAGATGGGCGATCCTGCGCCCCAGGTCGCCGAACTCCAGCGCTATTGCGGTCCGCTGGCCGACCTCGCCGCGGTCAAGGCGCCGGCTTTCATCTACCAGGGAACCGCCGATCCCCTGGTGACCGTGCAGAGCGCCGAGTACTGGCGCGCCCACCTCCCGAACGTCGCCCGCAGCCGGACCTATCCCGGAGAAGGCCACGACATCCAGTATCGCCATTGGGACCAGGCCCTGCTGGACATCTCGGGCCATCCCGATCTGACGATGCTCTGCGTGAAGGGACGCTCGCAGGCGGTTCCCGAGGCTGCCGCCGAACCCTTGTTGAAGGCCGGCGCCACGCTCGGGGTCTGCGCCTGGCGCATGTAGCCTATCGGCGCCGCGCTACGGCCACCCTGGGCGGCGCGAGGCCCGCGCAGGTCTGCGCCATCGACTTGGTGTAGCTGGCGTCGGGACCCATCGTCTTTCCAAGGATGTCGAGCCCCTGGGCGCAGTCGGTCTTCGCCTCGGTCATCCGTCCGGCCCGGGCCAGCACCGTCGCGCGGTTGACCAGCAGGTCGCCGTGGTTCGCGTGCATCTTGCCGTAGCTGATGTCGTAATTGTGCTTGGCGTCGTCGAGGGTGGCCAAGGCGCCGGCGGTGTTCCCACGCTCCGACTGGATGAGCCCCAGATAGACCTCGGCGATCCCGATCAGGTAGTGCGGCCCGCCGTAGGCCTTGCGGTAGATGGCGATGGCCTCGCGCAGCGACTGTTCCGCCGCCTGCAGCTTACCCTCGCCCTGCAGGATCTGGCCTTGCATGGAGAGTGAGTCCGCGAGGATCGGATTGTCGTCGTCCAGCACCGCACGCTCGATGCCGAGGGCGGTGGCGATGCGGGTTTCGGCCAGCGGCAGGTTCCCCGCCTGGAAGGCGGTCTGCGCCAGGGCGAACCAGGTCTGGCCGGTGGAAAGGTGCCGCGACCCCAGCACCCTTTGGAAGATCGCCAGCGACTCTCCCAGCGAGGCTTCGGCCTCCTTGAACCGGCCGGCGTCGGAGAGCAGCAGGCCGCGGTTGTTCAGCGTCGTCGCCAGGGTTCGCGGCGGCGTGTCGCCCGCGGCGCGGTAGTAGGCGATCGCCCGGTCGAAAGCCGCCACGCCCGCCGGCACGTCGGCGGTCGAGATCATGATGCGGCCTTCCTCCACCGCCGCGGCGCCGCGCAGCGCCAGGTGCTCCTTCTGGTTCGGCCCCAGCATCCGCTCGGCCTGGCGCACGGTCTGCAGCGCCTTCGCGGTCTGGCCCTGCTGCGAATAGGTGCGCGCCAGCGTCAGCACCGCCTCGGCTCCGTCCGGTCCGAGCGCCTCGAACTTCGCCAGCGAAGGCTCGAACGCCGCGCGCGCCTCGGTATAGAGGCCGAGGTTGTTGTAGGCCTTGCCCAGCGTGCTCAGCAGCCGCGCCTGGATGGCGGGCTGGCCGGCCAGGTCGCGCTGCGCCCGCTCCGCGCTTCGCCGCAGGATGGTCAGCGCGGTGATGGTGCGCGGGTTCTCGGTGGCCGGGTTGGAGATCTCGAACGTTCCCACCAGGTAGTCCGAGGCCGCGCGTGCGGCGGCGGATTCCCGCTCGGCGATCTTGCGTTGGGTGTTGGCCTCGATGCGCCGGGCGTTGGCGTAGAGCGCCAGGCCGCCTGCCGCCAGCATGCCGACCACCGACGCCGAGGTGATCACCATCAGCCGTCGAGTGCGGCGCTGGGCCTCGCGCTGCACAAGGGCGTCGAGCTTCAGCCCGGACAGGCCCGCCAGCACCTTGAACCTCGCCAGCCGCTTGCCGTCCGCCTCCTTGCGGATATCCGCGGCGATCGGCTCGGCGGGGCGCGTTGAGAGTTCGCCGTCGGCGTCGATCCGGAACCGCAGGCTGCGGGGGAAGCACTCGTCGGTCTCCCGGCCCGCGATGGCCGAGGCGTTGGGCTCGCCGTCGACAATCAGCGCCAGCACCCGGTGCTCGCCGTGGAAGCGTTTGAAGTTGAGAATCTCCTGGTCCACCCAGGCCGACGTCGCCGCCGCCCGCGAGCAGATCACGATCAGGAACATCGAGTTCTGCAGAGCCGCGGTAAGCTCGCCCCCGAGGTCGCCGGAGGCCGGCAACTCGTCGCGGTCCCGGAAGACGGGCGTCAGGCGGCGCGGCGCGGGTCCGAGCGATGTCTTGGTCCCCACCAGCTTGGACGGGATCCGATATGTCTCGATGGCCCGGTGCAGCCAGTGCGCCACCGCCTTGTCGCGGTGGCTGTAGCTGATGAACGCGCGATAGCTGTGCGGTCCGAAATGCTTCGGCGTCGCCAGGGGTTCGGCGCTGTCCGGCATGGCCTTAGGCGAGTGACAGGGCGCGTCGGCGTCTCAGTGCAGCGCCGAGTGCGCCCATCGCCATGATCATCAGCACCCAACTTGAGGGCTCAGGCACTGCGGTCATGAGTTCGAACGTCAGCACGCCGTTGCGGAACGTCGGCAGCCCGAAGCTGAAGGGCTGGATGTCGACCCCCGCGATCCCGGTGTCCTCGGCGAGGACAGC
>JBOHKZ010000362.1:0-4146 GCA_050729355.1 Phenylobacterium sp.
AACACCGGGTGTGGATTGCAGCCGCGCGCCGCGCCCTCGTGCAGGAAGTGCTCCAGCATCGAGAGGCCGCTCGCCCGCAGCGCCGTGAGGTTCTGGCCCTCGTAGTAGGCGAAGTGGAACAGCGGATGCGGCTGTTCCTCGGCCATCACGCCGTGGACGAGATAGTAGGCCAGCGGCGAGACGCCCGATGCGGCGGCTGCGGGATGGGTGGCGACGTACCAGGCCTGATCGAACAGGCTCGCGGCCACCGCCAGCGGATCGGCCCCGCGGCGGACGTAGGCGTCGATCGTCACCGGGTCGTTGTCGCGCCACACCCCTGCGCGCCGGATCACCTCGGCCTGGCCCGGCCCCTTGAGCCGCAGCAGCAGCTTTTCGAGGGTCCGCGTCGGACGCCCGCGCTGGCGTAGCGGCCGCGGCCCTGCGGTCCCCAGATAGCGCTGCATGGCTTGGCGTCGGACCTGGGCCTGCGCCTGCGCCCGCGCCCGCAGCGCTTCGGTCAGGGCCAGCGTCAGTTCGGTGCGGGAGAGGGCCTCGCGCACCTGGGCCTGGTGGGCGATCTCCTTGGCGGCCTTCAGGTCGGCGCGCAGGCCGGCTGCGCGCTGCGCAGCCGCGGTCGCCTTGGCGGCGACGCCGGTCAGGAGCCCGTCTTGAAGGGCAGGCGGGACGGCGGTCTTGGCCAAGCTCTTGGCCGCGCGCGCAGCGGCCCCTCTAGAAGATGGTGGATTCGTCAGGGGGTTTGTCTCGGGCCGGGGCCGGGACCTGTCAAGGCGAGCAGGCGCGCCCACGCTCAGAGGCCTTCCCGTTCGAGCCACTGCTGGAAGCTGCCCTCGCCGGCCCGGAACGGATCGGGAAACGCCTCCTGCAGGTCGCCGCGCTCGCGATAGAGCACCCGGTGCGACTTCTGGATCAGCGCGCCGTCGGCATAGGCGCCATAGGCCCACCAACGCTCAGGGATCGAGGCGTCCGTCGCGGCCGCCACCTGGCGCTTGTACCAGGCCCAGATCTCATAGACCGGGAAGTTCGCGCCCGCGTACTTCTTGGTCATGGTGTCGCCCAGCGGCCCCAGCTTGGTGAAGTGCCAGAAGCGCAGCGGGGCGCCGTTGACCGTGATCGAACCGTCCTTGCCGACGTTTACCGTCCGCGTGCTGAGGTTCCAGCTGGCGACATTGTAGCCCGGGTCGCGCACCACCTTGACCTTGTCGAACAGCGCCGGGACGTGGTCGCACCACCGCTGGTCGACGAACAGACCCGCCGGCATGTCGTCGTAGCACCAGTCGAGCAGCCGGTCGTTCCACCACTTGGCGAAGCGGGCGCCCTCGCCGGTCGTGCGGATCGCCACGAAGCCCAGGTTGAAGATCCCGGTCCGCGAGGCCGAAAGGTCGTTATCGAGGATCGCGGTCGGCTCGTCGTTCGGATCGATCAGATGCGGGGTGAGCAGGACGTCGTGCTCCTCCAGCCAGCGTTCCAGCGGCTCCAGGCTGCCGAAAAGCGCGGTGTCAGGGTCGAGATAGATCACGGCGTCCGCGCCCGACGCGCAGGCTTGGTGGATGAACGGTCCCTTCACCGCGGTGCAGACCTCGACCACGTCATGCTTGAAGAGCCAGCTCTGGAAGGCCGGAATGCCCAGGTCTTCAGCCCAGACCAGCCGGTCGAAGGGCTCCGTGGCCGGATCGAACATGAACCCGCCCGGCGGCCGATCGGTGATCAGCGCGACCAGTTCCCAGTCCGGGTGGAAGCGGCGCAGCGTCTGGAAGAGCACTCGCGCTCGGTTGAGGTAGGAGAAGGTGAAGCTGGAGTAGCAGAGGACCTTCATTTGGCGGGCTCCAGCAGGTCCACCGTGAGCGCGCTGAACGCCAGGTCGTAGAGTCGCGGCTTGCGGACCGCGCGGGAAAGGGCCGTGATCTCCCCGCTCTCCAGCGCGGCGGCCAGCGCCGCCTCGTCCGGCATCACTCGGCCGTGCCCGGAGCTTTCCACGAACGCCGCCACATTGCCGCTGTCGGGGCCGGTGATCACCGCGGCCCCCGCGCCCACCGCCTCATAGGCGGTGAAGGAGAAGGTCTCGCGGCAGATCGGCCAGATCAGCGCGGCGTCAATTTCCAGGCGCGCCACCATGTCCTGCATGGCCCGCGGATCGTCGTCGGTGACCGTGACCTTGTGGAATTCCAGCGGCAGGCCGCCCGGCGTCCGCCCGCCAAGATGCAGGAAGCTGTAGCGGGGGTCGTCGCCGTGCCGCTGCACGAGGTCCTCGAAGATCGACCAGCCCTTGTGCGCCACCGGCATGCCCAGGAAGGCGATGCGCAGCGGCCGGTCGGCCGGCGTCTCGGCCGCCGGGCCGCGCTCCACCAGGGTAGCGTGCGGATGAACCACCTCGGCCTTGGCCGCGAAGTCCCAGCTTGAGCGCCAAAGATCGAGCGTCGGCTGGGAGGGGCTCACCACGGTCAGGTCCAGGCGGTCGAACAGGCGTCCGTGCTCGGCCAGGTGCCGCTGGCGCCAGGGGCCGTAGACGCAGATGCCGCAGGCCGCGCTCTCCGGCGGCGGCGCGGCGCAGTCCTCCACATCGTTGCGCATCAGATGATAGCCGGCGCAGAGGCTGGCGAAGTCGTGGGTCCAGAAGTAGCCGGCCTTCAGGCCCGCCGCCTCGACGATCGCCGCCGTCTCGTCGGCGCTGTGGCCGAGCAGGCTATGGATCGCGAAGCTCCGTCGGCCGGTCTTCTTCGCGCCGGCCGCCTTCTTGAGCACGCTCGCCACGACCTTCGGCGCGAAAACGCCCACCGGCTCGCCGTTGAACAACACGCCCAGGTGCCCAGGCTCCTTGCCGAGCCGCACCACCGGCCAGGGCTTGGCCGGATGCAGATGCAGATGGTCGCGCCCGAGCGCCGCGACCCGCGCGCCCTCGCGCTGCAGGCAGAGCTGCACCCCGCCGGTGTTGGTCGTGTAATCGTCGTGGCTGAAGGTGATGTGCAGGTCGGCCAGGCCCGTCCGCGACGCGGCCAGCGCCTTTGCCAACACAGGAGCCGTCGACAGCTTCAGGCGCGCGGAGGACCGCGCCACCGCCGCGACCCGCTTGTCGAGCGGGGCCAGGCGCTTGATCAGCTCGTAGCGGAAGCCGAGCTTGTTGCGCTCGATCCGGCCCTCGGTCCGCCCGACGGTCAGGTAGTGGGCGAACGGATTGACGTCGGCCGCGGCGATGTCCGGATAGGTCTCCAGATAGTCCCGCACCGAGAACCGCGGGTTGGGGTCGCGCATCTCGCGCCAGCCGCTCGACAGGAAGTGGTCCAGAGGATCGGCGCCGGTCGCCTTCACGTCCGGATTGGCGCTCAGGTAGTAGACCTCGTCGAACTCGGGGCCGACGAGCGCGCGCTCGACCAGCTTGGCCTGCGCCTCGTCGGCCACGTCCGCCGCCGCGCTGGATCCGCCGGTCAGCGACTCGAAGCTCCAGGCGGGCTCCAGGCCGCGCCGCGTTCGGGTGATCAGATAGTCGTCGGACCAGCGGGAGGGGACGATCTCGCGCCCTTCGCCCCGGCCGCGGACCAGATAGTGGTGCAGCGGATTCCAGCCGCCCTTGGCGACGTCGGGATTGGCCCGGACGTAGTGTTCGGTCGAGAACCAGGGCGCCGGGTCGCGGCCCTCGCGCCAGCCGATATCGGCGTAGTGCCGGATCGGATCGACGTTGGCGTCGGCGAGGTCGGGGTTGACGGCTCGGTAGAAGCTTCCGTCGACCGCCGTGGAGATGACCCGATGGACCTCGTCAGCTAGGGCCAGGACGGCCATTCGGTGCAAATTCCTGTGCGGCGGAAGGGGCTCTGTGCAACAGAAGGCCCCGACGATCAACCGCCGCCCGGCTCTTGCGAGCCTCGGCGACCGCCCGTAGAGCCAACGCATGCCGCGTCGCCACCGGACTTCCAGATGACCACGACCGATGCCGCCAAAAGGACCGCCTACCTGGTGCTGGGCATGCACCGGTCGGGAACGTCGGCCGTGACCCAGCTTCTGGCCCTGGCTGGCGCGAGCCTGCCGGAAAACGTGATGGCCGGCGACGAGCACAACGCCAAGGGCTACTTCGAGCCCTGGAAGATCGCCATTCTCAACGACGGACGCCTGCGCGCCGCCGGCGCGGCCTGGGACGACGTTTTCGCCTTCCCGTTC
>JBOHKZ010000363.1:0-17093 GCA_050729355.1 Phenylobacterium sp.
GTGCTGGTGTTCCTGCCACAGATCCTGATCCTGTTCTTCTTCATCATCCTGCTCGAGGACTTCGGGTACATGGCGCGCGCCGCGTTCCTGATGGACAAGATCATGGGCGGCGCCGGCCTCCACGGACGCGCCTTCATCCCCCTGCTATCCAGCTTCGCCTGCGCGATCCCGGGGATCATGGCGACCCGGGTGATCGATCAGAAGCGCGACCGGATCACCACCATCCTGGTGGCGCCCCTGATGACCTGCTCGGCGCGGATCCCGGTCTACACCCTAATCATCGGCGCCTTCATTCCCAACCGCCAGGTGTGGGGCTTCCTGAACCTGCCGGGCCTGGTGATGTTCGCGCTCTACGCCGCCGGCATCGTCAGCGCGCTCGGCGTGTCCTTCGTCATCCGGCGGGTGTTCTGGCGCGGGACGGCCGAGCCATTCCTGATGGAGCTGCCGACCTACAAGCTGCCGGACCCGGCCAACGTGGCGCGCAACGTCATTCTCCGTGGGCGGATATTCCTCACCCGCGCCGGCACCATCATCCTGCCGCTGATGGTCGTGGTCTGGGCGCTGTCGTCGTTCCCGGGCGCGCCGGCGGGCGCCACGGACCCGGCGATCAACTATTCGATCGCGGGGATGCTGGGCCACCTGCTGCAACCGATCTTCCAGCCCATTGGCTTCAACTGGCAGATGACCGTGGCGCTGATCCCCGGCTTCGCCGCGCGCGAGGTGGCCGTCGCGGCCCTGGGCACCGTCTACGCCGTCGGCGGCGCCGACCCGGCCGGCGGCGCCCTGGGGTCGACCCTGGCCAACCACTGGTCGATCGCCACGGGCCTGTCGTTCCTCGCCTGGTACGTCTTCGCCCCGCAGTGCGCCTCGACGCTGGGCGTCGTGAAACGCGAGACCAACTCCTGGCTCTGGCCGGCGGTAATGCTGGTCTACATGACCGCGCTGGCCTATATCGCGGCGCTGATCACCTTCCAGGTCGCGAGCGCCGCCGGGCTCGGCTGAGCCCCACCGGAACCCCCTGAAATTAACCACAAATTTAGCCTGCCTTTTAACCGCCCGCTAAATCAGTCGGCGCATGGTCGTCTCATGCAGAAAACGCAGGAAATCGCCCCCGACGCCCAACCCGGCAAAAAGCCGGCGCGTGGTAATCAAACGCTCGCAAAGCGCGTTCGTGAGGCCCTCCTATCGCTCGGCGGCGAAGCGCACCGCGCGATAGTGATCGAAGCAGTGGCCCGGAACATGGGTCACGACGTTCGTCAGATCCCCGAGGATCTGCAGTGCGCCGTGATCATGTCGTTCGAACAGACCCTGCGCGATGAACGTCGCCGCGCCGCCTTCGGCTTCCACCTGCCGTTCGGCGAAGGCTCGTATCGCTGGGGCGTTCGCCCGGAACCCGAGCTCCTGCACTAGCGGCTACTTGGGCGGTTCGGCGTCTCCCGCCAACTGCCCGGCCGCTGACTGCAGGCGGGTGAGCAGGCGCTTGAGGAGCTGGACCTCCTCTGGCGCAAGCCCCGCGATCAGCGCGGCCTCATAAGCCATCGCCAGGGGCGCGATCTCGGCATACATCCGGCCGCCTTCCGTCGTCAGCGCCAGCACGTGGCTTCGCCCGTCGGCCTGATGGTCGGAGCGCGCCACCATCCGGCGCTTCAGCAGCCCTTGCGCGGCCCGGCTTACCGTCACCTTGTCCATCACCGTGCGCGCGACGATCTGGCCCTGGGTCAGGCCGCCGTCCTCCGCCAGCACGCAGATCAACCGCCATTGCGGGACGCTGAGACCGAAACGGTCCTGATAGGCGCGCGCGATCAGGCCTGACACCGCGTTCGACGCTACCGACAGCCGATAGGGCAGGTAGGCGTCGAGCCGCAGGCCCGCCTCGCCGGTTTGGGCGCTCATCGAGAATCCCCGCTCAGGCAGCGGCCACCTCCTGCTCGATCGCGCCGAAGATCGTGTGGCGCTTGGCGTCGCGCATCTCGATACGGACGGTGTCGCCGGCCTTGAGGAACGGCGTCTTGGGCGCGCCCGTGGCGAGCGTCTCGACGGTGCGCAGTTCGGCAAGGCACGAATAGCCCACCCCGCCGTCGGACACCGGCTTGCCGGGCCCCCCATCCGGGCCGCGGTTCGAGACCGTGCCGGAGCCGACGATGCTGCCGGCCGAGAGCGCGCGGGTCTTGGCGGCGTGCGCGATCAGGGTCCCGAAATCGAAGGTCATGTCGACGCCGGCGTCGGCCTCGCCCAGCGGCTTGCCGTTGAGCTCCACCGACAGCGCGCCCGAAAGCTTTCCGTCTTTCCAGCCCGGCAGGGAATCCGGCGTTACCGCGACGGGCGAGAAGGCGGAGGCGGGCTTGGACTGGAAGAAGCCGAAGTTCTTGGCGAGCTCGCCGGGGATCAGGTTGCGCAGCGACACGTCGTTGCAGAGCATGACTAGTCGCACGGCGCCCAGCGCCTGCTCGCGGCTCGCGCCCCGCGGGACGTCGCCGGTGATCACCGCGATCTCGCCTTCCATGTCGCAGCCCCAGGCCTCGTCGGCCAGCGGGATGGGATCGCGGGGGCCGAGGAAGCCGTCCGAGCCGCCCTGATACATCAGGGGATCGGTCCAGAAGCTCTCCGGCATGTCGGCGGCGCGGGCTTTGCGCACCAGGGCCACGTGGTTCACATAGGCTGAGCCGTCGGCCCACTGGTAGGCGCGCGGCAGAGGGCTTGCGGCCTGGTGCTCATGGAAGCGCTCGGTCGGCACCGCGCCCAGCTCCAGGCTCTCGGCCAGGCTGCGCAGCGCCGGCTCCATGCCCTCCCAGTGATCCAGCGCCGCCTGCAGGGTCGGGGCGATGTGGTGGGCTTCCGTGAACCAGGCGAGATCGTTCGACACCACCACCAGCCGACCATCCCGGCCGCCCTTCAAGGACGCAAGCTTCATCGTGACTCCCTAATCATGCTCACACGGTCTCGCGCCGTATCGAGCGGTTCAGCCTAATCCCCTCTTCGTAGGAGCGGGGCTCATAAACGGTGATCTCGACGCGAATATCGCCGCCCTGCTCAGCTTCCCACAGGTAGCTGCGCTCAAAACAGACCTCGCGGCCGCCGGGCGTGAAGCCTTCGTAGGTGTCGCCCCAGGGCGTGTGTTTGGCGAGCTGGTCCCAGCCGAGCGTGCAGGCGCGCTCCAACTCCTCGTTGGCGGCGGCTTCGAGGTCTTCCTCGAAGGTCATGAGGCCTTCCAGCTGTCGACGTAGGCCGGATTCTCAACCGACGCTGCGGCCTCGCCGACCTCGAGCGGGTCGCGGGTGTCGATCATCACGGCGTATTCGTCGGTGGCGGGCTTGGGCTGGCTCAGCATGTTCTTCAGCGCCTTCGGATGCGGACCGTGGGTGAAGCCTGACGGGTGGAACGTCATCATGCCCGCTTCGATGTGGTCGCGGCTGAAGAAATCGCCCGCGTGGTAGAAGAGCACTTCGTCGAAGTCGTCGTTGTTGTGGAAGAACGGCACCTTCAGCGCGCCGGGATCGGTCTCGAACGGCCGCGGCGCGAAGGTGCAGACCACGAACCGGTCCGACAGGAAGGTCGTGTGGACGCTGGGCGGCAGGTGGTAGCGGTGGCTGGAGACCGGCCGCAGATCCTTCACGTTCAGCCGCACCGGCGCCAGGTCGCCATGCCACCCCACCGCGTCCAGCGGGTTGTAGGGATAGGTCACGCGGGAGACCTCGCCGCGCTTCTTGATCTCCACCTGGAATTCACCGGCCTCGTTCTGGTGGGCCTTGAAGGCCTCGTCCATGGCGGGCGTCTCGAGCATGGCCGGATCGAACAATGCGTGGCCGCCCAGCAGCCCTTTGTCGGGCAGCGTGAAGTGGGTGTTGGTGGCCTGGATCATCAGGACCGCCGTCGGCGCGCCGGGCGCCAGCCGCCACATGGTCCCGCGCGGCAGGTAGAGATAGTCGCCCGCCGCGTAGCTCAGATGGCCGTAGTCGCAGAAGAGGTCGCCCTCTCCCTGGTGGATGAACAGCAGCTGGTCGCCGTCCGCGTTGCGCGCCAGCGCCGGCATGGCCTGCGCCAACTTCCAGAAGCGAACCTCGACGGCGTTGTTCTGCAGCACCCGCCCCGCCGCCCACGGCGACGGTTCGGCGGCGTTCAGGGCGTTGAGGTCGAAGGCCCGTGGGCGCAGCGGCCCCTCGAAGTTCACCCAGCCGGTCGGCGGGCGCTTGTGGTGGATGAAGGCGGCCGGGCCGAAGAAGCCTTCCTTGGAGATCTCCCGCTCATAGGTGCCCGCGGGCATGTCGGCATGAGCCTGGCGGGAGTGTTCGCCTTGGGCTGCGCGGACCGGGATCCAGTTGCGAGACGCCATCAGGGTTCGTCCTTGTAGATCGCCACCTCCAGCGCACCGCCGTCGGCGATGCGGGCACGGTACATGCCGGAGGTATTAAAGCTCCAGGCCATCTGGCCGTCCGGCGCAACCGCGATCACGCCGCCCTGCCCGCCCAGCGCGCCGAGGTCGTCCTGCACCACGCGGTCAACCGCCGCCTGCAGCGGCATCCCGGAAAGTTCGACGAGGGCGCAGATGCGGTGCGCCAGGGCCAGCCGGATGAAGTACTCGCCCTCGCCCGTTCCGGAGACGGCGGCCGAGGCGTTGGAGGCGTAGGTGCCGGCGCCGATCAGCGGGCTGTCGCCCACCCGGCCCCAGCGCTTTCCGGTCGTGCCGCCGGTGGAGGTGGCGGCCGCCACGTTGCCGGCGGCGTCGCGCGCCACCGCGCCCACCGTGCCGCGCTTGCCCTCGTCGTGCGCCAGGGCGGCGTGCGACAGGTCGGCGGAAGCGCCTTGCGGTCGCGGCGGGATCGGCAGGCCGTCGCGCTCGAGCTGCCGCTCCAGCGCGCGCCATCGGCGCTCGACGAAGAAGTAGCCGGGATCGACCTGCTCCAGGCCCTGGCTGGCGGAGAAGGCGTCTGCGCCGGCCCCCATCAGCAGGACATGCGCCGAGCGTTCCATCACGCAGCGCGCCAGCGAGATCGGATTGCGGGTGCGGGTGACGCCGGCCACCGCGCCGGCCTCATAGGTGGCGCCGTCCATGATCGCCGCGTCGAGCTCGACCTTGCCTTCGGCCGTGAAGACCGCGCCGCGTCCGGCGTTGAACAGCGGGTCGTCCTCCAGCACGCGGATCGCGGCTTCGACCGCGACCAGGGCCATGCCCGACGCGGCGAGCACGGCGGCGCCGGCCTCCGTCGCCTTCGCCAACGCCGCCCGATAGGCGCGGTCCTGCTCCGGCTTCAGGTCGGCGCGGTCGATGACGCCGGAGCCGCCGTGGACCACAAGCGACCAGGCGGAGGACATCAGGCCTCTTTCGGCGGCAGCACGCCCCGGCGCATCTGGTCGAGCTCGATGCTCTCGAAGAGCGCCTTGAAGTTGCCCTCGCCGAAGCCCTCGTTCCCCTTGCGCTGGATCAGCTCGAAGAAGATCGGGCCGATCATGTTCTCAGTGAAGATCTGCAGGAGCAGGCCCTGGCCCTCGGTGGGCGCGCCGTCGATCAAGATCTTGTCGGCCTGCAGGCGTTGGACGTCCTCGCCATGGCCTGGGACGCGGGCCTCGATCCCTTCGAAATAGGCGTCGATGGTGTCCTGGAACTTCACCCCGGCCTCGCGCATGGACTCGACCGACTCGTAGATGTCGCTCGTGCCCAGGGCCACGTGCTGGATGCCTTCGCCCTTGTAGTCCTTGAGGAATTCCTCGATCTGCGAATGCTCGTCCTGGCTCTCGTTGAGCGGGATGCGGATCTTGCCGCAGGGGCTGGTCATCGCCTTGGAGATGAGCGCGGTCTGCTTGCCCTCGATGTCGAAGTAGCGGATCTCGCGGAAATTGAAGATGCGCTCGTAGAACTCCGCCCACTTGGCCATGTTGCCGCGCTGGACGTTGTGGGTCAGGTGGTCGAGGTAGGTCAGGCCCTTCGCGTTCGCCGCGGCTGCTTCAGCGGCGCCTTCGATGGCCACGAAGTCGACGTCGTAGATCTCCTGCGCGCCATAGCGGTCGACCAGATAGAGGTTCGAACCGCCGATCCCCTCGATGGCCGGGATGTTCAATTCCATCGGGCCGACCGGGCCGGCGACGGCGGTGGCTCCGCGCTCGACGGCCAGCTTCAAGGCCTTAGCGGCGTCCTTCACGCGGAAGGCCATGGCGTTGGCCGAGGGACCGTGGGCCTCGCGGAAGGCCGCGGCCTGGCCGGACGGCTCCATGTTCAGGATGAAGTTGATGTCGCCCTGGCGGAAGCGCAGCACGTTCTTGGAGCGGTGCTTCGAAACCGCCGTGAAACCCATCAGCTCGAACAGGCCCTTCAGCCGCTCCGGCTCGGGCGAGGTGAACTCGACAAACTCGAAACCGTCGGTGCCCAACGGGTTCTCGAAGAGGTCGCGGCCCTCGGGCGGCATCGTGGATTTGGTCTCGACGGTCATGGCGACATCTCCTGCTCGGACTCAACTAGTATCATTTGAAACGAGTTTCCGATAGCCCCGCGACAAGCCACCCCGACGCCTGCTAGCTCAACGTTCGAAACCCTTGCTGGATCATCGATGCTTCGCAAACTTTACGACTGGGTCCTGCGGCTCGCCGCTTCAGATCGTGCGCCCTGGGCTTTGGCGCTAGTGTCGTTTGCGGAGAGTTCGTTCTTTCCGATCCCGCCGGACGTGATGCTCGCGCCGATGGTGGCGGCGCGGCCGAACCGGGCGTTCGTCTACGCCGGCATCTGCACCGCCGCCTCGGTGATCGGCGGCCTGCTGGGCTACTGGATCGGGGTCCACCTCGAGCCGCTCGGCCACGCGATCCTGAACATCTTCGGGCATCCGGACGGCCAGGCCGAATTCCAGCACTGGTTCGACAAGTACGGCCTCTGGGTGATCCTGATCAAAGGCGCGACGCCGATCCCCTACAAGCTGGTGACGATCACCGCGGGCTTCGCGCGCTTCGACCTCTTCACCTTCGTCTGGGCCTCGGTCCTGACCCGCGGCGTGCGGTTCTTCACGGTGGCGACGATCCTGAAGTTCTTCGGCCCGGCGCTGCTGAAGGAATTCGAGAAGCGCATGAACCTCTACGCCACCCTGCTCGTGGTGCTGCTGGTCGGCGGGTTCGTTGCGCTCAAGTACTTTGGCTAAGCTCGGGTTTCGGTCCATAAGAACGGCCCGATGACGAACCTGCTTCGACCCTTCCTCGACCGCTGGCGGCTCTGCGCCCTTCTGGCCTCCGCCGCGATGCTGGCGACGGCGCACGCCTTCGAAACGTTCGGCGGCCTCGCGCCCTGCCAGCTCTGCCTTCGCCAGCGCGAGGTCTATTGGGCCGCCGCCGCCGTCGCCGCCGTCGGCATGGTTGTCGTACGCCTGCCCGGCGGGCCGCGCTGGCGCCAGATCAGCGACTGGATCCTGGCCCTCATCTTCTTCGTGGGCGTCGGCTGGGCGGTCTATCACGCAGGCGCGGAATGGAAGTTCTGGCCCGGCCCGCAGAGCTGCTCGGGCGTAGGCAAGGTGTCCGCCGCCGACCTCAGCGCCTTCCTGGAAGGCGCCAAGCTGCGCGGGCCCTCCTGCGAGGACGCCGCCTGGCGTTTCCTGGGCCTCTCCATGGCCGGCTGGAACGCGCTTGTCTCGCTGGGGCTGGCCGTCATGAGCGTACTGTCGGCCATCCGCGAGAGGGCCAAGATATGAACGCCAAGCCGATCCCGCCGCGTCCGGGCCAGGGCGCCACGGCCGCCCGCCTCGCCGAGATCCTGCGCGTGGATCATGCCGGCGAACTGGCGGCCGTCGCGATCTACCGCGGGCAGCGCGCGGTGCTTGGCGAGGCGCCGGGCCAGCAACGGCTGGTCGGCCAACTGGCCGAGATGGAAGCCCACGAAGCCGAGCACCTGGCGCGGTTCGACAAGCTCCTGACCGAACGCCGGGTGCGCCCGACGGCTCTGGTCCCGCTATGGCGGCTGGCCGGTTTCGCGCTCGGAGCCGGCACGGCGCTGATGGGCCCGAAGGCCGCGCACGCCTGCACCGAGGCGGTCGAGAACGTCATCGAGGAACACTATGCCGGCCAGGTGGCCGAACTCGCCGACCGCGAGCCTGCGCTCTCGGCTGAACTCGCCCAGTTCCGCGAGGAAGAACTCGCCCACCGCGACCTCGCCATCGAGGAAGGCGCCCACGAGGCGCGCGGCTACACGCTGCTCTCGGCGGTCGTCCGCGCGGGTTGCCGCACGGCCATAAAGATCAGCGAGAAGCTCTAGCTTCGCGAGCGCGACTCCGCCCAAACACAACTCCTAGGGACTCGCGCGACTCCAAAAGTTCTGCTTTTGTTCTCGCTCAGGAGGCGGACATGGCAGACGGCGCGCATCAACTACCGATCTCGGCGGCCTGGCCGTCCTGGCCGCGGCTCAACCAGGCGCTCGCGGCGCGAAGTTCGCTGTGGGCGATCTGCGGCTGCGGGCGCGAGGCGCCCATCGATCCCAAGCCGTGGGTCTCGCAAGGGTTGGCGCGCCAGGCGACGGCGCATCTGGAGACCCGGCTGCGTTGCCTTTGCGGCGCGCGCCGCGCCCGCCTGGAAATCCGCGGCCTGGCCGAGGCGCCCGCCGACGGCGCAGGCGGGATTTACGTCTTCCGCTAGAAGGCTTTTGTTTCGGAGCTACTTCGTCCCGTACATCCTGTCGCCGGCGTCCCCGAGGCCCGGCAGGATGTAGCCGTGGTCGTTCAGCCGCTCGTCCACCGACGCCGTCCACACCTTCACCTCGGGGTGGTGGCCGTGGAACTTGGAGATGCCCTCCGGCGAGGCCAGCAGGCAGGCCATGCGGATCGACTGGGCTCCCGCCTCCTTCAACCGGTCGACGGCGGCGATGGCCGTGTTGCCGGTCGCCAGCATCGGGTCGATGACGATGACCGGACGGTCGGCGAGGTCGGCCGGCGCCTTGAAGTAGTACTCGACGCAGGCCAGCGTCGCCGGGTCGCGGTAGAGGCCGATGTGGGCGATGCGCGCGGCCGGCGCGAGCTCCAGCATTCCGTCCAACATGCCCATGCCGGAGCGCAGGACGGGGGCGAACACCAGCTTCTTGCCGGCCAGTTGCGGCGCCTGCATCGCCACAAGCGGGGTCTCGATGTCGACCATCTCCAGCGGCAGGTCGCGGGTGACCTCGTAGCAGATCAGCGCCGCGACCTCCTTGAGGAGCTGCCGGAAGCTCTTGGTGGAGGTGTCCTTCTTCCGCATGAGGGTCAGCTTGTGCTGCACCAGCGGGTGGCTGACGATCGTGACGCCCTTCATGGGACCCTCATCTAGAACACGGTGCCGTCGCTCATGATGGCGATCGGTGGGCCGCCCTCGTCCGGGCGAAGCTGGCGCGCGATCTTACGTCCCGCCGCCCAGGTTCCGCCCTCGAGCATGCGAGCCAAGGGGAACGCCTTGGCGCTGACCCCCAGCCGCTCGCGGACCATCGGCGCGAGACGGTCAAGCAACGCAACCGTCAGCGACCGCCAGCCCACCACGAGCGGGCTGCCTACCGGGTGGGCCTGCCGTTGGTCGTCTGGATCCCTCAGGACCAGCACGCCGGTGTCCACGAAGAGGCCGCCGTTTCGGTACTCGGCGAGGCCGGTGAGCCCGTCGATCCGCACGACCTCGATCCCAGCCCACTGCAGCGGCTCAATGAGAGAATAGGTCATCCACTGCGAGAGCTTGTGCAGCGGCACTAGCTCGGTAGGCGAGACCGGGTGGGGCCAGCAGTCTCCCAATGGCCGGCCACCACGCGTCAGCCGGCCGGGCCAGATCGGTCCCAGCTCGCTGAGCAGCAGCTCCAGGATGTCCTCGGCGTCGATCCTGCCGCCCTTGGCCCGCGCGGCGACGAGATCGAACAGCTTTCGGGGATGGCCGATGGTCGATCCAAGCTGGCGCAGCAAAGCGGCGCGGCCTTCGACGCCGACCAGCGGATTGCCCGGCGAGACCTGGAAGGCCTCGGCGATTGAGGCCGCCGTCACGCCCGAGAGGTCGTCCAAGGCGCCCGCCTCCCACATGCGGAGTGAGGCGACCCCCAGCCCCTCTGAGCGTGAAAGCTCCGTGCCCGTAGCGTCCCGGTACCGCCAATCGGGTCCGGCCCCGGCGTCCAGCAGGACGGACGGGATCACCAAGTCGAACGCCGCTCGCCCAAGCTCCATGGGATCCGACGGCTTTTCCGCCTCGTCCCACAGGTTGCGGTCCCCTGCCGTGAAGTGACGCCAACGCGCGTGGAACGGCACGTTGAGGTCGGGGTAGTTGGCCCGCACGGTCTCCGCCGTGAGATCAGCCGCAACGGCCATACGCGACATATCCAGCCGCCATCGTGGCAATCCCCACGTCTGGGCCTGCAGGAACATCTGGTTGGCGGCGCTGCGCACAGCCCTAGCCGTCAGGAGGCGGTCGGCCTCAAACTTGTCGCGCACGCTCGTCATTCCAGACGACCTCAGAATTCCTTGAGGTCGCGACCGACCACCTTGGAAAGGTCAGCGGCGCTCGGCGGCTTGTCGGGCGTGAAGTAGCCGGCGGCCTTCTTGGCCTCCATCTCGACGTTGGCGTCGTCGGGCACCAGGCCGTCCGGGATCGGCACGCGCTCGCCGATCTCGATGCCGCCTTTGACCAGCGCGTCGTACTTCATGTTGGACATCGATACGAAACGGTCGATCCGGCGGATGCCCAGCCAATGGATGATGTCGGGCATCAGCTGCTGGAAGCGCGCGTCCTGCACGCCGGCCACGCATTCGGTGCGCTCGAAATAGGTCGAGGCCTGGTCGCCGCCGGGCTGACGCTTGCGGGCGTTGTAGACCAGGAACTTGGTCACCTCGCCGAGCGCGCGGCCCTCCTTGCGGTTATAGACGATGAGCCCGGTGCCGCCGGCCTGGGCCTGGGCGACGGCCTCCTCGATCCCGTGGATCAGATAGGGCCGGCAGGTGCAGATGTCGGAACCAAAGACGTCCGAGCCGTTGCACTCGTCGTGCACCCGGCAGGTCAGGGTGTAGCGCTTGTCGCCCAAGTGGGTCGGGTCGCCGAACATGTAGAGCGTGATCCCGCCGATCGGCGGCAGGAAGACCTGGATGTCGGGCCGGGTGACCAGTTCGGGATACATGCCGCCGGTCTGTTCGAAGAGCGTGCGGCGAAGCTGCTGCTCCTCCACCTCGAAGCGCTCGGCGATGCCCGGCAGGTACCAAACCGGGTCGATGGCAGCCTTGGTCACGGCGACGTCGCCGCCCTCGTGGACGATCTCGCCGTCGACCTTCAGGCGGCCCTTGGCGATGGCCTCGTGGATCTCCGGCAGGCTGATACGCGCCTTGGTGACGGCGATGGTCGGGCGGATATCGACGCCCTCGGCCAATTCGGCCGCGAAGTCTTCGGCGACCCGGTGGCCCCAGGGATCGAGGGAAACGATCTTGCCGGCCTCGCTCCATTGCGGATGCGGGCCGATGGGCGTGACCGGATAGGTGTTCTCGAGCTCCGGCCGCGTCTGGGCGCTCATGGCGCCGGATGAAATGGCGAGCGCGCGATAGATCGAATAGGCGCCGCCGTGCGCGCCTACGGCGTTGCGGTCGGCGCCCGAATTCGGCGTGGCGATGACCGGACCGCGTTCGCGGGCGGTAGGGGCGTCCCAATGGATGGGAAAGCGGCTCGCCGAGCCCGTGCCCGGGTGCGACGTGAGCCGAATATGAGATGTCCTATTGCCGGACATGGACAGGTACGAACCTCCAGAATCAAGAAGGCCCTGCCGCCGGTTCGCCGGCGCAGGGCCTTTGAGAGCGAATGGTGCTCCCGGTTATTTTGCTTGGCAAGCGTTACGACTTTGCTGCGACACGCGGGTGCAGAGGCGAGACCGGCGAATTCCGACGTTGATCTTCGCCCCCGCTTTCGATGACGCCGCTCTGCTTCCTGGGGCGCATTTTTGGGCGGCGGCGCCCACCAAGCAGGCGCCGCATCTTGACGCCGGGCGGGGTAGAGCCCCCTGCTGGACAGGGGCGTCGGGCCCTCAGCAGGCTCTTGCCAGTGATCCAGGATCTCGCGTCCGATATCGAACCGATCCCGCTGCAGCGCGCGCAGGGCGCCGGGCGCATCGCGGTGCGCGCCGACGGCCCGGTGAGCCGGCTCGCGCGCCTTTACCAGGATGGCTGCGCCAAGATCCGCCTGCCGACCGATCACTCGGCGAGCACGCTCGAAGCGGTGCTGATCAATTCCGCCGGCGGCGTCACCGGCGGCGACCGGATGAGCTGGCGCGTGGACGCCGAGGCCGGGGCCGCCCTGACCCTCTCGACCCAGGCCTGCGAAAAGGTCTATCGCGCCCGCGATGGCCGCGCGGAAATCTCGGTCTCGTTGAACGCCGGGGCCGGCGCGCGGATCGACTGGCTGCCGCAGGAGACCATCCTGTTCGACGGCGGCGCGCTGGCTCGCACCCTGACCGCCGAACTCGCAACGGATGCGCGCCTGCTGGCCGTGGAAGCCGTGATCCTCGGCCGCACCGCCATGCGTGAGACGGTCCGGGTGGGCGAGCTTCGCGACCGCTGGCGCATCCGCCGCGCGGGCAGGCTCATCTTCGCCGACGACCTTTATTTCGGCGGCGACGTGGCGGGCCTGACAGCCAAGGCCCCGACGCTCGCCGGCGCGGCCGCCTTCGCCTCGATCCTGCTCGTCGCTGAGGACGCCCAACGCTTCCTTGATCCACTGCGCGCCGCGCTTGGCGCAAACGGCGGGGCGAGCGCCTTCGACGGCAAGCTGTTCTGCCGCCTCGTCGCCGAGGACGGCCAGGAGCTGAGGCGCGTCCTGACGCCCGCCATCGCCGCCTTGCGCGCCGGCGCCCCCTGCCCTCGCGTCTGGGGGCTCTGAGCCATGAACCTGACGCCGCGCGAGAAGGACAAGCTGCTGATCGCCATGGCGGCGGAGGTCGCCCGCAAGCGCCTCGCCCGCGGCGTGAAGCTCAACTACCCGGAAGCCATCGCCCTGATCTCCGACTTCGTGGTCGAAGGCGCTCGCGACGGCCGCACCGTCGCCGAATTGATGGAAGCCGGCGCCCACGTAATCGTGCGCGACCAGGTCATGGAAGGCATCGCCGAGATGATCCATGACGTCCAGGTCGAGGCGACCTTTCCCGACGGCACCAAACTCGTCACCGTCCACCATCCGATCCGCTGAGGGACCAAGCCCATGACGCGCAACCCCACACATCCGATCGCCTTCGCCGCCGCGGCGAGCGTCCTGCTGACCGCCGCCGGCGCCGCACTCGCCCATCCCGGTCACGCGGGACATGAGATCCCGGGGCTCGGCGCGGGCCTCCTGCATCCGCTGACCGGCGTCGACCACATGCTGGCCATGGTGGCGGTCGGCCTCTGGGCGGCTCTGCGCGGCGGGCGGTCGCTCCTGACCTGGCCCGCGACCTTTGTGGCGGCGATGCTGGTGGGCTTTGGCCTCGGCGGCGCGCTCGGCGTGGTGCCCGGCATCGAGCCTGCGGTCCTGGCCACGGTGATCGTGCTGGGCGCACTGACGGCGGCCAACGCCAGGATGCCGGACGGCGCGGGCCTGCTGCTGATTGCGCTGTTCGGCGCCCTGCACGGCTATGCCCACGGCGCCGACACGGCGGGCGGCAGCTTCGCCTTCGAGGCCGGAATGGTCGCCACGACGGCCGCCCTGCATCTGGCCGGGATCGGTCTTGGCCTGGGGCTCAAGCGCTTCGGTTGGCCCGAGATGATCCGCCTGCTGGGCCTCAGCGCCATGGCCGGCGGCATGGCCCTGGCGGTCGTGGGATGATCCCCGGCGAAGTGATCGCAGCCGATGGCGACATCGAACTGAACGCCGGGCAAACCGCGGTGGCGCTGCAGGTGGCCAACACCGGCGATCGCCCGATCCAGGTGGGCAGCCACTACCACTTCTTCGAGACCAATCCGGCGCTCAGCTTCGATCGCGAGGCCGCCAGGGGCATGCGGCTGGACATAGCCGCCGGAACCGCGGTGCGCTTCGAGCCCGGCCAGGCCCGGGAGGTCCAGCTCGTGCCGTTCGGCGGCTTGCGCAAAGTCTACGGCTTTCGCCAGGCCGTGATGGGCGAGCTCTGAGATGCCGGCCCGGATCAGCCGCGCGACCTATGCCGCGATGTTCGGGCCCACCACCGGCGACCGCGTGCGCCTGGCCGACACCGAGCTCTTCATCGAGGTCGAGCGCGACCTGACCACCTACGGCGAGGAGGTGAAGTTCGGCGGCGGCAAGGTGATCCGCGACGGCATGGGCCAGAGCCAGGCCACGCGCGCGGCCGGCGCGGTGGACACGGTCATCACCAACGCCCTGATCGTCGACCACTGGGGGATCGTGAAGGCCGATGTGGGCCTGAAGAACGGCCACATCGTCGCCATCGGCAAGGCGGGCAACCCGGACACCCAGACCGGTGTCGACATCGTCGTCGGCCCAGGCACCGAGGCCATCGCCGGCGAGGGCAAGATCCTCACCGCCGGGGCCATGGACTGCCACATCCACTTCATCTGCCCCCAGCAGATCGAGGAGGCGCTGATGAGCGGCGTCACCACCATGCTTGGCGGCGGGACCGGCCCGGCCACTGGGACCAACGCCACCACCTGCACGCCCGGCGCCTGGCACCTGGCGCGGATGCTGGCCGCGGCCGAGGCGTTCCCGATGAACATCGGCTTCACCGGCAAGGGGAACGCCAGCCTGCCGCAGGCCCTCGTCGAGCAGGTCGCCGGCGGCGCCTGCGCGCTGAAACTGCACGAGGACTGGGGCACGACGCCCGCGGCCATCGACTGCTGCCTGTCGGTCGCCGACGACCACGATATCCAGGTGATGATCCATACCGACACGCTCAACGAGAGCGGCTTCGTCGAGGACACCATCGCCGCCTTCAAGGACCGCACCATCCACGCCTTCCACACCGAAGGCGCCGGCGGCGGGCACGCGCCGGACATCCTGAAGGTCGCCGGGCTCGCCAACGTCATCCCGTCCTCGACCAATCCGACCCGGCCCTACACGAGGAACACGCTGGCCGAGCACCTCGACATGCTGATGGTCTGCCACCACCTCGACCCGTCGATCCCCGAGGACGTGGCCTTCGCCGAGAGCCGCATCCGGCGTGAGACCATCGCGGCCGAGGACATCCTGCACGACCTGGGCGCGCTCTCGATCATCGCCTCCGACAGCCAGGCGATGGGCCGTGTCGGCGAGGTGCTGATCCGCACCTGGCAGACCGCCGACAAGATGAAGAAGCAGCGCGGGTCCCTGGCCGGCGACGGCGGCGCCGACAATGCGCGGGTGAAGCGCTACATCGCGAAATACACCATCAACCCGGCCATCGCCCACGGCATGAGCGCCCACATCGGCAGCGTCGAGGTCGGCAAGCGCGCCGACCTGGTGCTCTGGAACCCGGCCTTCTTCGGCGTGAAGCCGGACCTCGTGCTGCTGGGCGGGTCGATCGCCGCGGCGCCCATGGGCGACCCGAACGCCTCGATCCCGACGCCGCAGCCTGTGCACTACCGCCCGATGTTCGCGGCCTATGGCAAGGCCGTGTCGCGCTCCTCGGTGACCTTCGTCTCGAAGCTGGCGGTGGAGAACGGCCTGCGCGACCGGCTGGGTCTGGAGAAGCAGTTGCTGGCGGTGGAAAACACCCGCGGCGGGCTCTCGAAGGCCTCGATGATCCACAATGGCGCCACGCCGGTGATCGAAGTTGACGCAGAAACCTACGAAGTCCGCGCCGACGGCGAGATCCTCACCTGCGAGCCGGCCGACGTGCTGCCCATGGCCCAACGGTATTTCCTATTCTGATGACGACAACTCCGATCACCGACGTCCTTCCCGCGCGGGCCTGGAGCGGGGTCGCCATCGACCGCGTGGTGCTGGACTACGACGGCCGCCATCGCCGCCGCATCGTGCTCACCGGAGCGTCGGGCGCGGAGTACCTGCTGGACCTCGCCGAGGCGACGCACCTGCGGCACGGCGACGGGCTGGTGCTCTCGGGCGGCGGGATCCTGCTGGTGGTGGCCAAGCCGGAGCCCCTGCTGGAAGTGCGGGCCGCCTCGCCTGAAGCTCTGCTGAAGCTCGCCTGGCACATCGGCAACCGGCACCTGGCGGCGAGCCTGCAGGGCGACCGCATCCTGATCCGCCGCGACCACGTCATCGCCCACATGCTCGCGCACCAAGGCGCCCGGATCCGCGAGGTCGAGGAGGCTTTCGATCCGGAAGGCGGCGCCTATCACGACCACGGGCCGGCCGATCATGACCACTGAGGCCCAGCTCCTGCGCCTGCTGACCTGGCTCTCTCCGGCCTTTCCGGTGGGCGCGTTCGGCTATTCTCACGGCCTGGAGACGGCGATCCGAGAGGGCGCGGTCAGCGACGCCGACGGCCTTGCCGCCTGGATTGCGGGGCTGGTGGAACACGGTAGCGGCTGGACCGACGCGGTGCTGTTCAAGGCCGCCTTCGATGCGGCTGGCGACAGCCTGGCGCTGGCCGAAGTCGTCGAGCTCGCCGCGGCCCTGGCGCCTTCCAGCGAGCGCCAGCGCGAGAGCCTTGGCCAGGGCGAAGCCTTCCTGATCGCGGCGCGCGCCTGGGGACCGCAGCCGCTGGCGGGCCCCGTCCCCTATTGCACCGCGGTCGGCGCGGTTTGCGGCGCGGCAGGGATCGCACTGGAGAGCGCGCTTGGCGCCTGGCTGCATGCCTTCGCCGCCAACCTGATCAGCGTCGCGGTGCGCGCCATCCCGATTGGCCAGACCGCCGGCGTGTCGGTCGCCGCGGACCTGGAGCCGATCATCCTGGCCACAGCTGCCCGCGCCGCGAGATCGACCCTCGACGATCTCGGCTCGGCGGCCATCCTCTCCGACATCGCCGCCATGCGGCACGAAACCCTGGGCGTGAGGCTGTTCATCTCATGAGCGCGAACGGACCCCTGCGGGTGGGGATCGGCGGCCCGGTCGGGTCGGGCAAGACCACCTTGGTCGAGAAGCTCTGCAAGCAGATGCGCGACCGCTGGAGCGTCGCCGTCGTCACCAACGACATCTACACCCAGGAGGACGCCCTGATCCTCAGCCGGCTGCAGGCGCTGCCCGAGGACCGCATCCTGGGCGTGGAGACCGGCGGCTGTCCGCACACCGCCATCCGCGAGGACGCCTCGATC
>JBOHKZ010000364.1:0-4481 GCA_050729355.1 Phenylobacterium sp.
GGCTTCTTCGCCACCAGCTCGCTCCTTGGCGCGGTGGAAGTGGGCTCGCTCGGCAATGACCTATCGGTCAACAACCCCGACCTGGGCGCCGCATTCGACGTCCAGTACAGCCTCAATCCGGAGTCGATCCTGCTGCCCGTCGCCCGCCTGGGCGGTCTGACCAGCGCGATCGTGATGCCGATCCCAGCGTCCGGCCGCGGCGGCGACGAGGACGAGGGCGAAGAGCTCACGGCCGGCGGCGGCGGCGGTGGATCGCGCTCTCACGAGCTCTTCGCCGGCCAGGCCGCGGTCATCCATCTGGCCAAGGCGGACGACATCCTCACCCGCCCGAAAGTCGGGATGGTGGTCCCGTTTGGCCAGGCTGGCGCAGGCGTCGCCGGCGGTGCGCGCGGGGCAGAGATCGTGGCCTTCAAGTCCGCTCTGCAGGACGTCCGCGACTACATGCGCAACAAGGCGGCCTACGACCGCGCCGGCTATCGTGACCTGCCGCTCTCCAAGGCCGACCTCGAGGCCCTGATCCCAGTGGTGGAAGGCAGGATGCCGGTGATCGCCGAAGTGCACCGCGCCTCCGACATCCGCGCCGTCCTGAAGCTCGCCCGCGAGGAAGGCCTGAAGGTGATCCTGAACGGCGCCGAGGAAGGCTGGCTGGTCGCGGGCGACATCGCGAAGGCCGGCGTCCCCGTCCTGCTCAACCCGCTGAACGACCGGCCCGACAGCTATGAGATGCTGGCCGCGACCATGGACAACGCCGCGCGCCTGCAGGCCGCCGGCGTCACCGTCGCCATCGAATCGGACGGCGGCGCGCACCGAGCCCGCGAGACCCGCTACAACGCCGGCAACGCTGTCGCCCACGGCATGCCCTACGCCGCGGCGCTGGCCGCGGTGACCATCAATCCTGCGAAGATCTTCGGCGTGGCCGACCGCACCGGATCGCTGGAGCCCGGCAAGGACGCCGACCTGGTCATCTGGACCGGCGACCCCTTTGAACCGCTCAGCCAGCCGACCGCGGTCTTCATCCACGGCCAGCAGCAGCCGATGACCTCAAGGCAGCTTGAGCTCCGCGACCGCTACAAGGACCTGAACCGCGCGCTGCCCCCGGCCTACACGCACTGATGAGCGCCTGCGTCGGGTTGGTAGGGGCCCCGGGACTCGAACCCGGATGGATTGCTCCGAGCGATTTTAAGTCGCTTGCGTCTACCGGTTCCGCCAGGCCCCCGCATCGCCAAAGCCCTTATCCCACGCGGGTTTTCCGGTCGATAGCCGAACCCTCGACTGCCTACGGAGACAAAGACCTATGACCCTCGCCCCGCTGATGCGCGCGCTCCTCTGCGCCAGCCTGCTCGTTCCGGCCGGCCAGGCCTTGGCCGCGCCGCTCTCCGAGCGCGACCGCAGCGAGCTGATCCGCGGCGTCGACGCGCGGGGGCCGGAACTGTCGTACGCGGCGATGAAGATCTGGGGCTTCGCCGAGATGGGCTACCTCGAGACCAAGAGCTCGGCCCTGCTGCAGGGTCAGCTTAAGGACGCCGGCTTCACGGTCACGCCAGGCGTCGCCGGCATGCCCACCGCCTTCATCGCCAGCTTCAAGAACGGCGACGGGCCGGTGGTCGCGGTGCTGGCCGAGTTCGACGCCCTGCCCGGCCTCGCCCAGGCCGCCCAGCCGACCCGCACGCCGATCCCCGGCCAGGAAGCCGGCCACGGCTGCGGCCACAACCTCTTCGGCGCGGCTTCGGTCAACGGCGCGATCGCGCTCAAGACCTGGATGGTCGCCCACAACATCAAGGGCGAACTGCGGGTCTACGGCACGCCCGCCGAAGAAGGCGGCTCGGCCAAGGTCTACATGGTGCGTGACGGCCTCCTGAAGGATGTCGACATCGCCATCCACTGGCATCCCGGCAACGAGAACACCGCCGCCCAGACCGCCTCCAAGGCCAACCTCAGCGGCAAGTTCCGCTTCCACGGCGTGTCGAGCCACGCCTCCGGCTCTCCGGAGAAGGGCCTCTCGGCGCTGGACGGCGTCGAGATCATGGACACCGCCACCAACTTCCTGCGCGAGCACGTCCCGGACGGCACCCGCATCCACTACGTCATCACCAATGGCGGCAAGGCGCCGAACGTCGTCCCCGACTTCGCGGAGGTCTACTACTACGTCCGCCACAACGACCCGAAGGTCGTGCAGTCGGTCTGGGCGCGGGTCGAGAATGCGGCCAGGGGCGCGGCCATGGCGACCGGAACCAAGGTGGACTGGGAGATCACCGGCGGCGTCTACAGCCTGCTGCCGAACCATACGCTGGGCCATGTCATGGACGCCAACCTGCGGCGCGTGGGCGGCGAGACCTGGACGCCCGAGGAGACCGAGTTCGCCAAGACCCTGGCCAAGGCCCTGCCAGACGGCGGCGGCGACCTGACCTCCGTCACCCGGGTCTCGGCCTACGACAGCGGAGACGACAAGGGCGGCTCGACCGACGTGGCGGACGTGAGCTGGACCGTGCCGACCGTCGGCCTGGTGGCGGCGACCTTTGTGCCCGGCTCTCCCGGACACAGCTGGCAAAACGCGGCGGCGGCCGGCACGACCATCGGGGTCAAGGGCGCGGTCGTGGCGGCCAAGGCCATCGCGTTGACCGGCGCTGACGTCTTCACCAACCCCAAGCTCGTCGCCGACGCCAAGGCGGAGCTGAAGAAGTCCCAGGGCCCGAACTTCACCTACAAGGCCATGGTCGGCGACCGCAAACCGCCGCTCGACTACCGCAAGCCGTCGGCGGGCGCGCAGTAGCGCCATAAAAATCGTCGTCATCCTCCGGTCGCGCGAAGTCGCGACCCGGGGGACCCAAGCGGCCTAGCCAGTTCTGCAACTCAGCTTGGGTCCCCCGGATCGTCTTTCAGGCGACCGGAGGATGACGAAATCAGGGATGGCCGGGCCCTAGCGAACCCCCACGGCCTCCGCGTCGGGACGCCGGGTGTCGGCGGCGCCGTAGAAGACGCCGTCCGGCCCGATCATGATCGACTGGGTCGAGCCGATGATCTGCGAGCGCTCGACCTTGTGGCCCTTGGCCTTGAGGCCGGCCACCAGGTCTTCGGGGATCGATTCCTCGAGCTGCAGCGGTCCGTCCGCGCCCGACTGGTAGACGCGCGGGCGCTCGGCCGCCTCGGCGATGTTCAGGTTGAAGTCGATCACATTGACCAGCATCTGGACCATGGTCGCCAGGATCGTGCCGCCGCCCGGCGTGCCGGTGGCGACCCAGGGCTTACCGTCCTTGAAGACGATGATCGGCGAGATGGTCGATTGCGCCCGCTTGCCCGGCTCGATCTTGTTGCCGAGGCTCGACGAACGCGAGCCCCAGTCGAAGTTGCCGAGCGAATTGTTCAGCAGGAAGCCCGTCCCCGGCGCCGCCACGTGGGCCCCGAACGAATCCGACAGCGTGTAGGTGTTCGTGACCACGTTGCCGTCCTTGTCGGCCACCGCCAGGTGCGTGGTGTCCCGGCTCTCGTAGGGGCCCGGGTCGAGCGGCGGCAGGGTCTTGCCGTCCAGCGACCGATCCATCGAGATCAGCTTGGCCCGCTCCTTGGCGAAGTCCTTGCTGGCCAGCCCCTTGGCCGGCGTGTGCCACTGCGGCGTGCCGCCGGAATAGCGGCGATCCACCGTGACGATCTTCAGCGCCTCGGAGATCAGATGCATGCTGGCGACGTTGCCCTGGCCGTAGGACGCCATCGGGAACTGCTCGAGGATGTTCATCGCCTCGGCGACGCTCGACGCGGCCGAGGTCGGCGGCATGTAGGCGATGGTGTAGCCGCGGTAGCTGGACCAGATCGGCGCCAGCACATTGGCCTTGTAGGACGCCAGGTCCTCCATCGAGATGATGCCGCCGTTGGCCTTCATCGCGGCCACGATCTTCTCGGCCACCGGGCCTTTGTAGAAGCCGTCTGCGCCGCGCGCCTGGACCTGCTTCAGCGTCCAGACGAGGTCGGGGTTCTTGAAGACGTCGCCGGGCTGGTAGGCCGAGCCGTCCTTCTTGAAATAGAGCTTCGCCGCCCCGCCGCTGGGGTCCTTGGCCATCTGCGCCTTGCGCGCGGCCAGCGCGATGGACTCGTCGTCGCTCATGACGATGCCCTTGCCGGCCAGGTCGATGGTCGGCTGGATGAGCTTGGCCCAGGGCAGCTTGCCGAAGCGCTTGTGGGCCTCATAGAGGCCGGCGATCGTTCCAGGCACCGTGACGCCTTTGAACGACAGGACCTTGCTGCGATCGAACTTGCCGTTGGCGTCGAGCAGGAGGTCCGGCGTCACCGCCAGCGGCGCCTGTCCGTAGTACTCGATCGCCGTCGTCGACTTGTCCTTGGCGTTATAGACCAGCATGTAGCCGCCGCCGCCGATGTTGCCGGCGCGCGGCAGGGTCAGCGTCTCGGCGATCGCCACGGCCACGGCCGCGTCGACGGCGTTGCCGCCTTTGCGCAGGATCTCCGCCCCGATCCGCGCCGCGATCTTGTTC
>JBOHKZ010000365.1:0-3465 GCA_050729355.1 Phenylobacterium sp.
CCTCCCCCTCAGGGGGAGGACGAGGCCCCTACTTCCACGCCCCGTAGGGATCGACGTAGTCCTTGCCCAGCGCCTCGGCTACGGCGGGGTGGGTGAGTTTGCCGGCGAGCACGTTGAGACCGCGGGCCAGGTGCTTGTTCTTCTTCAGCGCGTCCAGCCCATGGTCGGCGAGCTGCAGGCCAAAGCCCAGGGTGGCGTGGACCAGCGCGTCGGAGGAGGTGCGCGGCGCGGCGCCCGGCATGTTGGCGACGCAATAGTGGACGACGCCGTCGACGGTGTAGGTCGGGTCGTTGTGGGTGGTCGGCCGGCTGGTCTCGAAGCAGCCGCCCTGGTCGATGGAGACGTCCACCAGCACCGAGCCCGGCTTCATTTTCGACAGGTGCTCGCGGCGCACCAGCTTCGGCGCGCTGGCCCCGGCGGTCAGCACCGCGCCGATCACTACGTCGGCCTTCAGCACCTCTTCCTCCACCGCGTCCTGGGTGGAGTAGCGGGTGAGGATGCGGCCCTGGAACATGTTGTCGAGCTCGCGCATGCGCGGGATCGAACGCTCGAGGATGACCACCTCGGCGCCCAGGCCCGCGGCCATGCGCGCCGCGTTCATGCCGACGACGCCGCCGCCCAGCACCACGATCCGCGCCGGCGGCACGCCCGGCACGCCGGAAAGCAAGAGGCCCATGCCGCCGTTGTGCTTCAGCAGCGTCTCGCCGGCCGAGAAGACGGCGATGCGGCCGGCCACCTCGGACATCGGCGCCAGCAGCGGCAGGCCGCCCGCGTCGTCGGTCACCGTCTCATAGGCGATGGCCGCGCAGCCGGAGGCCAGCAGGCCCTCGGTCTGCTCGGGATCGGGCGCCAGGTGCAGGTAGGTGAAGAGGATGTGCTTCCTGGTCAGCCGGGTCCACTCGGAGCGCTGCGGCTCCTTGACCTTCACGATCAGCTCGGCGGCCTCGAAGACCGCCGCGGCGTCGGGAGCGATGGTGGCGCCCGCGCGAGTGTAAAGCTGGTCCGGATAGCCCGCGCCGACGCCTGCGCCCGCTTCCACTACCACCTCGTGGCCGTGGCTGACGTACTCACGCACCGCCGTCGGTGTCAGGCCGACACGGTATTCGTCAGGTTTGATCTCACGAGGCACACCGACGCGCATATGTAGCTCCTTTGGGGGAGGTTTTTGCAGAGTGGCGGTGGTTTGAGGGCATGAGGGTGGGGAGTCAACGGGGGAGAAAAATTACGATGCCAGCCCCTCCCGCCTGCAGGAGAGGAAGTGGCGCTTCCTCGGAAACCAGTCGGTGACCTTCCTCCTGGCAGTCTGGGCCGGGTCGATTTGGGGGGCGCGGCATGCGGGGGTTGGCGGGGTTGGCGTTGGGGTTGGGGCTGGCGTGTGCAACGCCGGCGCTGGCGGATCCTTGTGAGGCGGTGACGGAGGATGGTCCGCTGCCGGGCTATCTGAGTTTCGGGTCGCGGTTCGCCGGGCCGGTGACGTTCGTGATCGACGGGGATTCCTTCTGCGTTGCGGTGGGGCCGGGTCACGATCAGTGGGTCGAGGTGCGGCTGGCGGGGTTCTTCGCGCCGGAGTCCGGCGGGCCAGGCGGGGCGCGGGCGAAGGCGGCGCTGGAGCGGATCGTGATGGGCAAGGAGGCGGTCTGCCGCGCGAACCTGCGCAGCTACGACCGGATCGTCGCCGAGTGCACGGTCGGCGGGCGCTCGGTCAGCGACATGATGCTGGCGTCCGGGGTCCAGCAGGGCGGCAACGGGTTCTCGCATGCCTCGGCCCCGATCGTGCGCGGGCCGCACACAGCGGCCGCGCCCGGTGGCGCGTTCCGGTCCTGCGCTGCGGCGCGGGCAGCCGGGGCGGCGCCGATGCGTCTGGGCGAACCGGGCTACAATCCGAACCTCGACGGGGACCACGACGGCATCGCGTGTGAGCCGTATCGGGGCCGCTGAGGAGGTCGCCGCTAGGGCTTGGCGGGGAACTTCGCCATGACGTCGGCGACGGCCGTGTCGACCTTCTTGGGGTCGATCTTCTTCGGATTGACGGTCTCGGTGGCCTGGCCGTGCCAGAGCGGCTGCTTGGTCTTGGTGTCGAACACGTCCACCGACATCTGGCCCTCGGTGTACTGGTAGACGTCCTGCTGCAGGCCGAAGCGGCCCCAGGACTGGATGTCGGTCTTGTCCTTGGCGCCCAGGGTGATGATGACGCTGAGATCGCCCGGGTCGGCCTTGGAAAAGCCCTTGCTGGTCAAGCCCTGCTCGACGCCCTGCCGAATCCGCTCGTAGGCCACCGGGTCCATGCCGGCCGGCGGCAGGGCGTTGGCGAAGGTGAAGGTCTTGTAGGCCCCGAAGTTCGCGCCGGGCGTGGTGTCGCTCGACACCGTCGGCCTGGCCCAGGCCGGGGCGGCCAGCAGGCCAGCTGCGAGCGCGAGGACGAGTGTGCGGCGGAACATGGGAGAGCCTCCTTGGACGACGGCGCGCTCAAGCTATCGGCAACAGCCCTGCCTGGGGCATCGGGTGAAGTCCGGAGGGGCTATCGAGGCCGTTGAATCGACTCGCGTTGAGCAGAATGTTCTGCTTATGTTCTCACATGACCCCGATCGGCGAGACCCACGCCCGCGACTTCAGCCTCGACCGCCAACAGGTGCGGCTGGCCGAGCTGCGGGGGGACGCCGAGGGCTCGGTGCGGTTCTGCTGCAGGGTGTGCCCGCACACGGGTGAGATCGCGCTGGACGAGTTGCGGGCGCGGTTTGGGCCTGGCGCCGGGCTGGTGAATGTCCTGAACGCGATCCGGCCGACGGACTGTCCCGGCGCCGGCGTGGACTTCCAGGGGTTCAACCGCTGCGGCATCCGCTATCGTGACCTGGGAGGCTCGTGACATGACCGCGGAAGAGGCCGAGGAGACCTTGGCGAAGTTCGGGCCGGACGACCTGGCCTATGCGCTGAAATACGCCGCGTCGCATGACGTCGATCCGGTCTGGCGCGCGGCGCTGGCCGAGGCGCAGGTGCGCGAGGGCGGCGGCGGGCGAAAGTCGCGGGACCATCGCCGCGGACGGCGGGGGTAGGCGTTTCGTTTTTCGGGCGCGCCGGGGGGCCAGGGGTGCAACATCGGCGAACGATGATTATTTAGGGCGCTCCCCAGCCCGCAAAGGAACCCCCGCCATGGCCGCCACCACCGAAACCGCAATCCTCGCCGGCGGGTGCTTCTGGGGCGTGCAGGACCTGATCCGGCGCTATCCGGGGGTGATCTCCACGCGCGTCGGCTATTCCGGCGGCGAGGTTCCGAACGCCACCTACCGCAACCACGGCAACCATGCCGAGGCGATCGAGATCGTCTTCGACCCGAGCGTGATCACCTTCCGCCGGCTGCTGGAGTTCTTCTTCCAGATCCACGATCCGACGACCAAGAACCGCCAAGGCAACGACCTGGGCGCCAGCTACCGTTCGGCGATCTTCTATACGAACGAGGAGCAGAAGCGG
>JBOHKZ010000366.1:0-8727 GCA_050729355.1 Phenylobacterium sp.
GGGCGGCGCCGATCCCGGCGCGGAGCAGCCGCTCGCGGAGAAGTTCAAACTCCTTTGGCATAGCCGTCCCCTTTCATGACCTGTTGCAGGGCCTGGGTCAGCCGGGACCAGAGGCCTGTGAGTTCGGTGAGACGCGAGGCGCCGCGCGGCGAGAGGGCGTAGTAGATGCGGCTGCGGCCATTGACGGAGGCGCGCCGGGAGGTGAGCGCGCCGCTACGCTCGAGTGTGTGCAACAGCGGATAGACGACGCCTTCGCCAAGCGTGACCACGTCCCCGGTCTCCTCGCGGATCGCCTGCACGATCTCGTAGCCGTACATCTCCCGGCTGCGCAGCAGGCGCAGGATCAGGAGTTCCGGCACGCCGTTCATGAACGCCGGGTTGGTCGCCGCCATCTGACTGTCCCTATACCTATTGGCTATAGGTATGATGCCTCGTGGTTCTAGGTATGGCAAGGGGGCGGCTAGTTTGCGGCTTCCAGCTCGCGGAGCCAGGCGAGGATGAGCGGCGCGGCGGCCAGCATCGAGGGATCGTGGCCCACTGGGCCGACGTCGATGGCGACGACATCGGCGCCGCGCGCCTGCATGCCGCGGGCGGCGGCCAAGGCTTCCTGCGGGACCACGTCGACGTCCTTCGAGCCGTAGTAGAGGCGCACCGGCGCGCGCGGCGTCATGTCGGTCAGGCTGTTGGCCGCGAACGTCTTGAGGAACCAGTGCGGCCGGTCGTTGTCGAAGGCGTCGAGGAAGTCCTGGTTGAACAGCCACCGGGGCGTCGAAGGCAGCGCGGCGAGGATCTCCTTCGGCGTTGCGCCCGCGAACAGCCGCTCGACGAGCTTGGCGTTGTCGGCGGTCAGCAGGCTGTCGAGCGGGCGCCCGTACCAGGCCGACTGCCCCCAGGCCGCATAGGCCAGGTAGAGCGAGTGGGACGGAGAGGCTCCCGTCAGGGCCGCGGGCAGCGAGATGCGCCGCAGGTCGTAGGCGCCGGCCGCCTGCGCCGAGCCCAGCACCGGCGCGCCCTGCGCTTCCAGAAGGCGAAGCGCCGCCAGGCTGGCCCATCCGCCTTCCGAGAACCCGACCAGGAAGACCGGTGCGTCGGGGATCCCGGGCAGGCGCTGGGCGGCCTGGATCATCCCGACGACGGCGGGGGCCACGGCCTCGGCCACGTAATAGGGATGGCGGCCGGGCGATCCGCCCATGCCGGGATAGTCGGGCGCCACGAGCGCGTAGCCCGCGCCGGCGAACGCGATGGCCGCCGCCAGGCCCGCGCCGTCCGGTTTGGAGGGCACGGCGCTGCGGGTCGTGGTGGTCCCGTGCTGGAAGCTTGCCACCCGGCGCGGCTGGACCCCGCGGGGCAAGGCCAGGAGGCCGGTGAGCCGCAGAAGTTCCCCGCGCGGACCGGGCACGGAATATTCCATCCGGTAGCAGTCGACGGCGTGGCTGACCGAGACGCCCTTGACGCCGGAGAGGGCCAGCAGCGCGCGCGCCTCAAGAGTGGAGATTGACCGCAGGGGCGTCAGCCGCACCCCCTGCGGCGCCTCGATCGCCGGCGGACGCATGCAGCCTGCCAGCAACACCGCCAGGGCGGCCAACAGCATGCCCACCGACCGCATTCGCCGTCCCCCTTTCGGGAGAACCTAGTGGGCGGCGGGGCCGATGGCCATTGAGATCACAACGTTCGACGTGTCGCTCTCGGTCGAGGCGCCTTCGCCGCACCTGGAAGAGGCTGACGTCATCGGCGGTCCGGCACGCGGTCAACCTCTGCGTTAGAGAGCTTTGTAGGTGATGACCGACGGCGGGCGCCGGGCCCACTTAGAGCCAGGGCGCCGCCTGCTCGCGGGCCAGCATGTCCTCGTAGGTCGGGCGCGGGCGGACGACGGCGAACTCCGAGCCCCTGACCAGGACCTCGGGGACCAGGAGGCGGCTGTTGTACTCGCTGGACATCGCCGCCCCGTAGGCGCCGGCGGACATGAAGGCCACCAGGTCGCCGGCCTGCAGCGGCGGCAGCATCCGGTCGCGGGTGAAGGTGTCGCCGGTCTCGCAGATCGGGCCCACCACGTCGTAGGCGAGCTCTTCGCCCTCGCGCGGCCTGACCGGGCGGATGTCGTGATAGGCGTCGTACATGGCCGGCCGCAGCAGGTCGTTCATGGCGGCGTCCAGGACCAGGAACCGGCGGCCTTCGGGCCGGGCGTTGACGTGCAGCACGCGGGCGATCAGCACGCCGGCGTTGGCGGCGATCATACGGCCGGGCTCGAAGGCGAACTGGATGTCCTTCAGCCCCGTCATGCTCTTGGCGATGGTCGCCGCGTAGTCGGCAGGCGAGGGCGGGGTCGGCTGGTTGAAATAGGGCACGCCCAACCCGCCGCCGAGGTCCAGGCGCTCGACGGAGAGGCCTTCGCCGCGCAGCCGCTCGACCAGCTTGCGCATCTTGCCGAAGGCGGCCTCGTAGGGGGCCATGTCGGTGATCTGGCTGCCGATGTGACAGGCGACGCCGACCGGGCGGACGCCTGCCATGTTCGAGGCGTTGGCGTAGAGCCGCTCGGCTTCGGAGAGCGAGACCCCGAACTTGTTCTCCGCCTTGCCGGTGGAGATCTTGGCGTGGCCGCCGGCCTCGACGTCGGGGTTGACGCGGATGGCGACGGCGGCGCGGACGCCCAGCCGCTGGGCCACGCGGTTGACCAGATGCAGTTCGGGTTCGGATTCGACGTTGATCTCGGCGACGCCGGCCTGGAGGGCGAACTCGACCTCGGCCTCGGTCTTGCCGACCCCGGAGAAGACGATGCGCGACGGCGGCACGCCGGCGGCCAGTGCGCGGCGCACCTCGCCCTCGGAGACCACGTCGGCGCCCGCGCCCAGCTTCGCGAGGGTGGCCAGCACGGCGACGTTGGAATTGGCCTTTACTGCAAACGCGATCAGCGGGTCGCCGAGGCCCGCCCCGACCAGGGCGTCGCGCAGCACCGTGTAATGCCGCTCCAGGGTGGCCGAAGAATAGACATAGACCGGCGTCCCGACCGCCTCGGCGATGCGGGACAGCGGCACGCCCTCGCAGGCGAGCTCGCCTCCCTGAAGCTCGAAGTGGTTCATCGCGGATTGGCGTAGGGGTCGGGCAAGGCCCCGGGCAGGGCGACGCGGTTCGGATCGGGCGAGGTGCCTTCGATCGGCAGGGTGCGCGGCGGGCGCGGATCGATGGAGCGGTCGCGCGGGTCGATGGTGTCGACAGGGCGATCGGGGTCGGTGGCCTGTCGGACCGCCTCGTCGGCGCCCTTGGTGGTGGCGGTGGCCACGCCGTTCAGCGGGCCGGGGCGTTCGAGCGCACCCATCTTGCCGCAGCCGGCGAGCGGCGCGGCTATGGCGAGCGCGACGGCGCAGGCCCGGGTGATTGTCCAAGGGGTCATGCGAGGATTTCCTTCCAACGCTGGATCTGGGCGCGCACCTGGTCGGGCGCGGTTCCGCCATAGCTCTTGCGGCTGGCCACCGAGGCGGCGGGGGTCAGCACCTGGTAGATGCCCTCGCCGATGCGCGGGTCCAGCGTCTGCAGTTCGGCCAGCGGCAGGCCCGGCAGGTCGCAGCCGAGCTGCTCGGCCCGCTTCACGGCCGCGCCGGTGATGTGGTGCGCGTCGCGGAACGGCAGGTTCAGCTCACGGACCAGCCAGTCGGCGAGGTCGGTGGCGGTGGAGAAGCCGGCGCCGGCCGCCGCGGCCATGCGCTCGGCGTTCGGCTCGAGGTCCGCGGCCATGCCGGCCATGGCGCTGAGCGAGAGTTCCAGGGCGTCGAAGGCTTCGAAGGTGGTGACCTTGTCCTCCTGCATGTCCTTCGAATAGGTCAGCGGCAGGCCCTTCATGACCACGGTCAGCTGGGTGAAGGACCCGAGCAGGCGGCCGACCTTCGCGCGGACCAGCTCGGCGGCGTCGGGGTTCTTTTTCTGCGGCATGATCGACGAGCCCGTCGTGAAGGCGTCGGAGAGCTTCACGAAACCGAACTGCGGGGTCATCCAGATCACGATCTCTTCGGCCAGGCGCGAAAGGTGCACTCCACAGATGGTGGCGGCGGCCAGCGCTTCCAGTGCGAAATCGCGGTCGGCGACGGCGTCGAGCGAATTGGCGGCCGGCCGGTCGAAGCCGAGCGTCTTGGCGGTCATCGCCCGGTCGATGGGAAACGGCGAACCGGCGAGCGCCGCGGCGCCCAGGGGGCTTTCGTTCATCCGCGCGCGGGCGTCGGCGAACCGCGAGGCGTCGCGGCCGAACATCTCCACATAGGCCATCAGGTGGTGGCCGAAGGTCACCGGCTGGGCGGGCTGCAGGTGGGTGAAGCCGGGCATCAGGGTGTCGGCGTGGGCTTCCGCCTTGGCCAGCAGCGCACGCTGGAGCGCCTCGATCTGGGCTGAGGTGCGATCGCAGGCCTCGCGGACCCACATGCGGAAGTCGAGCGCCACCTGGTCGTTGCGCGAGCGCGCGGTGTGCAGCCGCCCCGCCACGGCCCCGACCAGCTCGCGCAGGCGGGCCTCCACATTCATGTGGATGTCTTCGAACTCTTCCCGGAACGGGAACGTCCCCGCGGCCATCTCGTCGCCGATCGCGGCGAGGCCCTTCTGGATCTCGGCCTCGTCCTCGCTTGTAATGACGCCGGTCTTGCGCAACATCGCGGCGTGCGCGCGGGACCCTTCCAGGTCCTGGGCGGCCAGCCGGCGGTCGAAGCCGATGGAGACGTTGATCGCCTGCATCAGCTCGGCCGGCTTGTCCGAGAAACGTCCGCCCCACATCGCCTGTCCAGAGGGCGGCTTCGGGGCATTTGAAGGGTCGTCAGTCATATGAGCGAGCAATCCGCGGCTAAGCCCAGGAGTATCCTGACATGGGCCCTCTGGGGCGCCGCATTGATCGGCGTCGCGGCGGTTGTCTACATCACGGTGCAGTCGTCCACAAAGCCGACGGTGGCCGTCGGCCCGGTAAAAGCGCCCGCCGTCGCCGAACATAGCGTCGCCGCGAAGCTCGAGCACCCCAGCGACGGCGCGCTGCCGCCCGACTACACCTTCTATGACGGCTCCGGGAAGGCGATGAAGATCGCCGACTTCAAGGGCAAGGTGCTGGTGGTGAACCTCTGGGCGACGTGGTGCGGCCCGTGCAAGATCGAGATGCCGCAGCTCGCCACGCTGCAGGCCGCGTACGACGGCAAGCCGGTGCAGGTCGTGGCGATCAGCATCGACAAGGCCGAGGCGCTGACTGAGGCGAAGGCGTTCATCGCCAGCAAGGCGCCGCTGACCTTCTACAACGATCCCGCCGCCAAGCTGCCGTGGGCCCTGAAGCCGCCGGCGGCCGGCATGCCGACCACGGTGATCTACGGCAAGGACGGCTTCGAGCGCGGCCGGGTCTCCGGCGAAGCGGATTGGGCCGGCGACGGTGCAAAGGCCGTCATCGACAAGATCCTCGCCGAAGGCTGAGGCGACTAGCTAGGCCAAAGGTTCAATCGGATGAACAACAGAACCTGTCATCCCGGCCGCAGCGAAGCGGAGAGCCGGGACCCAGGGCCCATGCATTGCGCTTAGCCCTGGGTCCCGGATCGGCTCGGAGCCTGTCCTCGGGTTGGCCTGCGGCCAAGCCCGGGGGCCGTCCGGGATGACAGCCTATTGAGCGTATCGAAGTGCGGGCCTACGCGACCTGCCGCTCTTTCTCGAGGGCGATCGGCACGGTCACCGCGCGAAGCAGGCTGACCAGCGCGCTGCGGGCCTCGGGGGCCATCTCCTCGAAAGCCGCGAGCAGTTCGATCGCGCCCGGCGTGCGCATGCGCGTGAGCAGGTCCAGGTCGCCGGTGGTTTCGCGGTCGGGCCCGTCCAGCACGTCCATCAGGTCGACGACCCGGCATTTCAGCGCGCGCGCGATCTGCACCAGCCGCGAGAAGGAGATGCGATTCGCGCCGTTCTCGTATTTCTGGATCTGTTGGAAACTCACCCCGCACTGTTCGGCGAGCGCTTCCTGCGAGATTCCGATAGTTCGCCGGCGAATCCGCACCGCCGCCCCCAGGGCGATATCCATGGGGTCAGGCGCCTTCGTGGACGTCTCTGCCAAGTCTCGATCCTCCCAATGGCCTGTCTTTTTGTGGTCGCGGATCCGTTGCCCCGTCCGCGTCCCAGGCTCTGCTGTAGGTTACTGCTTTTATTTCGGCTTTGAAAAGAGCGGCGCAACGCCGCGTTCGCCGAGCGCGTGCAAATGCCTGCCGGATGGGCGTGCGGTTAAGCACTTGGTGACCGAAGCACCCCGGAAGTCGTCCTCTGATCTGACCACGACCTAACCGGTGCTCATGCGCGTACTCCGCTTCCCACCACCGTTCGATCACGGCGCCGCGCTCCGCGTGCCCCCGCCCAACGACCAGGCGAGCTGGCAAAAGCTCTGGGCCTGGCTCGGCGACGAGGCGCACTCGATAGCCGAAGGCGCGGCGGTCCAGGTCCACACGCCCGAAGGCCCCGTGGTGGCGCACTGCGGGGACTGGATCGTGTTGTCGCATTCGGGCGCTTTCCACGTCGCCCACACAGTGAGGACTTGCGACGCCTGACCCTGGGCCTCTATGCAGCCGGTCCTGATCGTTCGAGAGGGCCGATGGCCGCGCAGATACAGACCCTGGCCGAGGCCGGCCGCTGGTACGATGCCTGGCTGAGGGATGGCGCGCTGCCGCTGTGGTCCAGCGCCGGCGTCGACGCCGAGCGCGGATTTTTCCACGAGGCGCTGACCACCGACGGACATCCTCACCTCGCGCCGCGCCGCTCGCGGGTCCAGGCGCGGCAGGTCTTCGTGTTCGCCACCTGCGCCAAGCGGGGCTACGGGCCCACGCTGCTGCCGATCGCCCGGCGGGGCTTCGAGGGGCTGAAAGCCAGCTACGGCCGGCCCGACGGCCTCTTCATCAACAGCGTCAACGTCGATGGAACTCCGCGCGACGAGGGCGTCGACATCTATGAGCAGGCGTTCGCCCTGCTGGCGATGGCGGCCTTGCACGCCGTCGATCCCGCGGCGGGAGACCTGCCGACCCAGGCGCAACGGGCGCTGCAGGCGCTGCAGGACCGTCGCGTGGCCGGCGGCGGGTTCCGCGAATCAGGCGCGCGTCCGTACCAGGCCAACTGCCACATGCATCTCCTGGAGAGCTCGTTGGCCTGGGAGGAAGCCGGCGTCGCAAGCTGGGCTGACCTGTCCAACGAGATCGTCGAACTGGCGCTGGGCAAGTTCATCGACGGCGAGACCGGCGTGCTGCGCGAGTTCTTCGATGCGGAATGGCGGCCGCTGGAGGGCGAAGTCGGGCTGATCGAGCCGGGCCACCACTTCGAGTGGGCCTGGTTGCTGGAGCGCTGGGGCCGTGCGCGGAACGACCGCCGGGCCAGCGAGACGGCCCGCCGGCTCTACGCCAACGGACTGCGCGGCGTGGACGACCGGCGCCAGGTGGCGATGAACGCCCTGTGGGAAGACTTCAGCATCCGCGACGGGTCGGCGCGGCTCTGGCCGCAGACCGAGCACCTGAAGGCGACGCTGTCGTTCGGCGACGACGGCGAAGTCCTGCGCGCGGCCCAGGGGCTCGCGAAGTACCTGGACGTCCCAGCCCGCGGCGCGTGGCGCGACAAGATGCAGACGGACGGAAGCTTCCTCGACGAGCCGTCGCCCGCCACCTCGTTCTACCATGTGCTGCTGGGCGTGCTGGAGCTGCAGGCGCGCGCAAGCTAGACCTCTGGACTAGATCCTGGGGGAGCGATCCGATGGCCTTCCGCACCGTTTGCGCCGCCGTCGCCGCCGTGCTGGCCCTGGCCGGCGCCGCAACTGCACAGGACCGTCCGGTCGTCTTCACGGCCTCGGGGCCGGTTCGCGGCGTGATCGAGAATGGCGCGGGCGTCTTCAAGGGCATCCCCTTCGCGGCCTCGACGGCAGGCGCGAGGCGCTGGACGCCGCCGGTCGCGCCGACCCCCTGGACCGAGCCTCGAGACGCCTCGGATTATGGCCCGATCTGTCCGCAGCCTGCCCGGCCCGACGGCCAGCTCGCCGCCGGAGGCGGGCGTCCGCAGAGCGAGGACTGTCTTTCCCTCAACATCTGGTCGCCGAAGGGCGCCAAGGCCGTCCCGGTGATGGTGTGGATCCACGGCGGCGCACACCGGGTCGGCTCGGGCGCCGGCGCCGTCTATGACGGCGGTGCGTTCGCCCGGGACGGCGTGGTCCTGGTAACCTTGAACTACCGGCTGGGCGGCCTGGGCTACTTCGCGCACCCGGCGCTGACCAAGGCGGCCGGACCCAATGAGCCGCTCGGCAACTATGGCGCGATGGACCAGATGGCGGCGCTGGCCTGGGTGAAGAAGAACATCGCGGCCTTCGGCGGCGACCCGCGGAACGTAACCGTTTTCGGCGAGTCGGCCGGGGGCGCGAGCATCCTGGCCCTCTTGGCGACACCCAAGGCCAAGGGCCTGTTCGACAAGGCGATCGTGGAGTCCGGCGGCGGCTGGCAGGCGGGCGGCAGTCTTGCCGAGGAAGAGCGCAAGGGGCTCGCGCGGGCCACCGCGGCAGGCGTTGCGGGACCCGACGCCAGCCTCGAGCAACTGCGCGCCATTCCGCCGGACAAGCTGACCGACATGAGCGGCGGGATCGGCAGCGTCGGCCCGTTCATCGATGGGCGCCTGATCACCCAGTCGCCGCGCAGGGCGTTCCTCTCAGGGACCGCGATCGACGTGCCGCTGATCATCGGCTCGAACAGCTACGAAGCCTCGCTGATGCGG
>JBOHKZ010000367.1:0-3068 GCA_050729355.1 Phenylobacterium sp.
GAGAGGTTCAGCGCGCCCTGCTCGCCGTGCAGGATCGAGGAAAAGCCGCGCCGCTGCATGTAGTTGATGAAGGCGATCTTCTGCTTCGGGTCCTGCAGGGTCGCAGCGACGTAAGGCAGGCGAAGGATCGGGTTGTGCTCCTCCGGCGTCATCGCCTCGTTCTCGAGGTCGAACGGCTCGTCGAAGTCGATGTAGCGCTTGTCCAACGGGTCCCAGAAATGGTCGTGGGTGGCCGAGATGATCTTGTCGAAGGCGGTGGAGCGTTCGCCGTAGCGGTCCAGCGTCAGCATGGATTCGAAGTCGTCCGGGGCCACCGCCCCGTACATGGCGTCCTTGGTGATGTTGCCGTCGGCCATCGTTCCAGACTCCCGAATTGGCCCGTCTCGTGCGGACCTACAGACACAAGAATGCTCGAAGCTTCGCGCCGCACCGGCGCGGCGTCAAAGGAATCCGCGAACATGTTACGTGAGTGGGGCCGTAGCTCGCGGGCGTTGTCGGCGAATTTCATGCCGCATCCCTTTCTTGACGAGCGCGCTATATGCTCCAGCTTGACGCCATTCCCGCGAACGGAGCCTTGATTTGCCTGTCGAACTTCCCGGGCTGACGTCTGCGGGCCGGTGCGCGGGATGACGCCGGCCGACTTCCGGTCAGTGTTCGACGCCTCCCCCCGCCCGCTGCTGCTGATCGCGGTGGATGCGCCGCGCTACACCATGCTCGCGGTCAACCGCGCGCACGCCGCCGCCTTCGGGACCACCCCTGAGGCGCTGGAGGGCCGCGGGGTGTTCGAGGTCTTCCCGCCCGATCCGGCGCCTGATGTCGTGGCGTTCGTGGACGCCATCCGCACCTCGCTGGAGCGCGTGCTGGATTCCGGCGCGCCGGACCTGATGCCGGTGCGTCCCTACGCCGTGGCGCAGGCCGACGGCACGAGCGAGGAGCGCTACTGGTCGGCGAGCAATGCGCCCGTCCTGGCTGCCGACGGCCAGCCGACGCACATCGTCAGCGCGATCCAGGACGTGACCGGCGAAGTTCTCGAACGGCGCAGCGAGGAAGCCCGGAGCCTGCTCATGCGGGAGGTCGACCACCGGGCGCGAAACGCCCTGACCGTCGTCCAGTCCTTTGTCCGCCTGACCACGGCGCCCAGCCTGGAGGAATATCGGCGCGTCGTCGAAGGCCGCGTCGAAGCGCTGGCCCGCGCCCAGACCTCGCTCGCCGCGCGCCGCTGGGAAGGCGGCTCCCTTCGCGAGGTCATCGAGGCCGAGCTCGCCTCCATGGCCGACGCCTGCAAGTACCGCCTCGACGGTCCTCAGGTGCTGCTGCCGCCCGAGCACGTGCAGGCGATGAGCATGACGATCCACGAGCTCGCCACCAACGCCCGCAAATACGGCGCGCTCTCCACCGATGCCGGCGCGCTGGACATCGCCTGGTCCCTCCCGGGCGACGAGACCCTGCTGGTGACCTGGTCGGAGGAAGGGGGCCCCAAGGTGTCCGAACCCACGCGCAAGGGGTTCGGCTCGCGGCTCATCGCTCAGCTCGTCCAGCAACTCGGCGGCGAGATCGAGCGCCACTGGCGCCCGCAAGGCCTGCGCGCGGAATTGCGGATCTCGCTGCTCAAGGAGCCGTCAGACTAGCCGCCGGCCGGCCTATTCGCGCACCCGCGCCCAGACTTGGTCGCCGCGGTCGCCGGTCAGGTAGAGCACCAGCCGATCGTCGTTGTGCTCGTAGCTGCTGACGGCCGAAAGCTCCTGGGCGATGCGGGTGTCGAGCGATCCCTCGGGACACATGGCGCGGGTCATGGCCATCGGCGCGAAGGTCATCTGGTCCACGGGAGGACCGATGGTCGACCAGCTTCCCACGCCCCGATTGCAGTCGAGACGCGCGTGGACGGTCCCGTCGGCGGCCAGGCTCATCTGATATTTCCAGGGGTCGCTGGGGCGCACCGAGCCCACCGCATCGCTCTTGGACACCAGCTCGACGAGCCGCCAGTTCGTTCCCGCCAGGGGCGCCGACAAGTCCGCGCCCTCGTTCCAACTCTCGCAGCCGCCCAGCGCCAGGGCTGCAGCGACGAACACCGCCTCTCGGAACAGGCGCATGGGGAGCCTCCGGGACGTCCAGGCCCTCTTGGGCCTATCTGGGAAAGCTGCGAACTTCACCATTCGTTCCGCAGCCAGCGGCGCCGTTGCGGACCAGCGCACAGCAAAACGCCCGCCGGGTTTCCTCGGCGGGCGCTATGGTCTTGAAACCGTAGACTATTCCGCGGCGATCAGGATCTGCCGGGCCTTGTCGGCGAAGTTGATCTCCTGGAGGTACTTGATGCCCTCTTCGGCGATGTCGTCGCCGACCATCTTGTCGCCCTCCTCCTTCAGCTCGTCGATGTCTACGTACATCGAGTAGAAGGCCTTGGTGCGGTCGGTGATGATGCCGGCGTTGACCAGGGTCTTCACCAGCACGCGGAAGATGTTGGTCTGTTCCTTCATCTCCTCGCGGCGGCTCTCGTCGTTGACGAGCTTGCCCATCTCCTCGATCACCCGGTTCGGGTCGAGGCCGAATTCCTCATAGAGGCCGACGTTCTGGGTCGGGGCCACCAGGTTGAAGAGCAGCGTCTGGAAGCAGTGCGCCGCCCACATCTCGATGATCTCGTGTTCCTTCTCCGACAGGTGCGGGATGGTCCGGTCGGCCCAGATCTTCCCGAACTTGTGGTGGAAGGCCTCGTCGGTCATCACGAGCTGCGTCAGCTTCTTGGCCAGCGGGTCGTTGGTCTGGTTGAAGACGGTGGCGAAGGCGCCCATGGCCAGGCCTTCCACCAGCATCTGCATGCCGATGATCTTCTTGTAGACCTCGGGCGAACCGATGATGTCGACCAGGAGGTCCTTCAGGATCGGGCCGCATTCCACCGGCCGGCCCCAGCGGGCCTTGATGTACTTGGCGAAGGCCGTGACGTGGCGGGCTTCTTCGCGGGTCTGGTTGGCGGCGTATTGCTGGGCGCCTTGGTCATAGATCACGTGGCACAGGCTAGCCGACAGGTTCAGCGCGCCCTGCTCGCCGTGCAGGATCGAGGAGAACTGCCAAAG
>JBOHKZ010000368.1:0-5581 GCA_050729355.1 Phenylobacterium sp.
CCCTTCGGGGGAGGGGCGGCCGCCTAGGCCGCGGCGCGCACCTTGTCGTGAGGGTGTTCGGCGCGGAAGCCGATGGCGATGCGGTTCCACGCGTTGATGTTGGTGATCGCCAGGGTCAGGTGGATCAGCTCCTGGTCGCTGAACGCCGCGCGCGCGACCTGGAAGTCCGCGTCAGAGGCGTGGCCATCCGTGATCTTCGTCAGCGCTTCGGTCCAGGTCAGTGCCGCGCGCTCGCGGGGCGAATAGAGATTGGACTCTCGCCAAGCGTCCAGGAGGTAGATCCGGGCCTCGGTCTCGCCGGCCTTGCGGGCGTCCGACGTGTGCATGTGCAGGCAGTTGGCGCACCCGTTGATCTGCGAGGCGCGGATCTTCACCAGCTCCAGCAGGGACGGCTCCAGCGTGCCGGTCTTGAGGGTCTCTTCGATCGCGAGCAGCGGGTCGAAGGCCTTGGCCGCGATACCGTAGAAATTCAGGCGTTGGGTCATGAGGTCTCCTTTGCACCAAGGACGCACCGCGAGCCGGTTTGTGACATGCCTCGCGGCGCGCCCCTCCGGAATTACCCTTGCTATACGAGGTAGGCCGACTGAGCGTAGTCTCCCTAGTGTCGGCTGCACGACTGCGTGTCGTAATGACGATGTTATACAATGGGATCAACGTCCCGGGGGAGCTTCGCAGTCAAAGCCCACGCAATGTTTGATGTCGCAAAAGCTTTCGCGTCGATCAGTTCGGCTCCCTTTGACGGGAACTGGTCCGAAGCCCTGGCCCAGATCAGCGCGGCCGGGCGCGGCTGGGCGGGACAGCTCGTGGGCGTCTCGCGGTCGGGTGAGATTCTCTACGACATCGGCCATCGGCTTCCCGTGGAGGCGTTGAGCGAGTTCGAACGGCGCGGCGGGATCGATCCCAGCCTCAATCCACGGGCCGCGGTGCTAAGCCGTCCCTATTTCGAGACGCTTGGCGACAATGACGTGGTGTCGGCCGACGAGCGCCGGCGCAGTCCGTTCTACACCGAACTCTATGACCCGGCGGACGCGCCGTTCGTCTGCATGGCGCGGCTGCCGGCCCCGCGGGGCGCGTCGGTCGTGGTCGTATCGCTCCGTTCGGCGAGCGTGGGGCACCTGGTGGAGGAGGATCGCCTGCGGTTCGCGATGCTCCTGCCGCACGTGGCCGCGGCCGTTCGCCTCCAGAACCGGCTCGACGGCCACGGGCAATCGCTGGTCACCGGCGCGCTCGACGCCGTGGGCCTGCCCGCCTTCCTGCTCTCGGCGAGCGGCTGCGTGGTCGGCCTTACTGCGTCGGCGGAGATCTTCGCCGGGCAGGCCGGAGTGCTTCAGTTGCGTAGCCGGAAAATCTACGCCCTTGATCGCTACGGCAACGAACAGCTGCAGGGGGCGATCCGCCGGGCCTGCAGGTGGTCCATCGAGCCGGCTGTCCCAAGCACGTCCATCGTCCTGCGCGGCGAAAGCATCGCGACGACGGTCGAGGTCGCTCAACTGCCGCGCGCTGCGGGACCATCGCGCCACGGGGCGGTCGCGATCGTCACCGTGCAGCAGCCGCCGAAATCGGCCTACTCGGTCGCGGCGTAGATCATCACGCCGGTCGCCACCGAGAGGTTCAGGCTGTCGGCCCGTCCGCGCATGGGAATCTTGACGTTGACGTCGCAGAGCGCGGCCATCGCCGGCGGCAGGCCCTGTTGTTCGTTGCCCATCAGGATCAGCGTCGGCCTGGCGTAGACGGCGCGGCTGTGCTCGACCTCGGCCGAGAGCAGGGTGCCCACCACCGATCCTGGCCAGCCCTGCCGCCAGGCGGCGAACTCGGCCTCGCTTGCCTTGATCAGCGGCACGGCGAAGATCGAGCCCATGGTCGCCCGCACGGCCTCAACCGAATAGGGATCGCAGCACTCGCCGACCAGGATCACCCCGCCGCAGCCGGCGGCGTCGGCCGTGCGCACGATGGTCCCGAGGTTGCCGGGGTCGCGCACCCGGTGCAGCGCCACCCAGCAGCGCGCCGCCTGGGGCTCGACCGTGTGGAGCGGCTTGAACACCTGCTCGAAGACCCCGACCACGGCCTGCGGATTGTCCCGCCGCGACACCTTGGCGAGGATGTCCTGGGTGACCTCGATCACCTGGCCACGGCCGGCGACGGTCGCCTGGACGGCCTTCTGCATCATCGGATGATCGCCCGCCTCGGCGCCGTAGAGCAGGATCTTCGGCGCGTGACCGGTGTCGACGCCCTCGATGACGTTCTTCAGGCCCTCGGCGACGAAGAGGCCGGTCTCGTCGCGCTCTTTGCGCAGATGCAGGGCCCGCACCGCCTTGACGGTGGGGTTGGAGAGCGAGGTGATCGTGTGTGCGCTCACGGCGCCCACCTGGCGTAGAAGCTCATGCCGACCTGCCGCGTCCCGCCCTCCTGGACCAGCGCCAGCTCGCCCCATTCGATATGGCCGCCACGTCCTTTCAGCTTTTCCGCCAGAAGGCCGGAGAGGGCCGCGCCGGAGATCCGCTCGGCATAGGCGTTCAGCACGAGGAACGCCGCCTTTTCCGAAAGAAGTTCGGCACATAGCCCCGCAAGCTCAGGCAGGTTCTCGAACAGCCGCCAGACCTCGCCGTCCGGCCCGCGGCCGTATTTCGGGGGGTCGAGGATGATCCCCTCGTACTTCGAACCACGCCGCACCTCGCGCTGGACGTATTTGCGGGCGTCCTCGGTGATCCAGCGGATCGGCCGGTCGGCGAGGCCGGAGAGGGCGGCGTTCTCACGCGCCCAGCCGACAGCCTTTTTGGAGGCGTCCACATGGGTCACCGCCGCGCCGGCCGCGGCCATAACCAGGCTGGCGACGCCGGTGTAGCCGAAGAGGTTCAGAACCCGTGGCTGCTCCCCGCCCTTGGCCGCGCCGCGCACGGCCGCCTCCAGCCAGGTCCAGTTCGCGGCCTGCTCGGGGAAGAAGGCCAGGTGCCGGAATGCGGTGAACCGGCCGTGGAACTTCACGTCGCCCCAGGCCAGCGGCCAGGCCTCCACCGACGCGCCGCGGAACTTCCAACGCCCGGCGTCTTCCTCGTCCGTGGGATCGAAGACCGCATCGGCCTTCTCCCACGCCTCGGGGGGCAGGGCAGGTCCCCACAGGCACTGCGGCTCGGGCCGGATGACGGTGAAGCGGCCATAGCGCTCGAGCTTGCGGCCGTGGCCTGAGTCGATCAGCGCATAGTCGGCCCAACCCTCGGTGCGCATCGCGCCGGGCGTCTCGGCGACCGAGGGCTCTTTCCCATCCATGCCCGCGCCTTACGGCCCGCCCGTCGTTGCGTCCAGTGTCGCTTGCAATCCACACCCCTGGTGCTTGAATCCCCAGCGGATTTTCAACCGGGGCTTGTCACAGTTACATATTTGGGCTCCCGTGCTTACAGTTCGACTTGGGGAGGAAGGGCTAAATTGACGGCATCAGCCACGACCGCGCGGCGTTCCGCACGCAAGGCCAAGGGCGACGGCCACCTCCGGCGCGCCGAGATCCTCGAGGCGGCGGAGCGCATCTTCATCGCCGAGGGCTACGACGGCGCGACGATCCGCAAGATCGCCGACGAGGTCGGGGTATCGTCGACCGCCCTCTACATGCACTTCCAGGACAAGGGCTGCATCCTGCTCGAGATCTGCGAGCGGACCCTGCGCCTCCTGCTGGACCGCAACGGCGAGATCGCCGCCAAGCCGCTTGATGCGGTGGTGCGGGTCAAGATGATGCTCGAAGCCTACATGCGCTGGGGAATGGAGCATCCCAACGCCTACCAGTTGGTCTATTCCGCGCCCCGTCCGCCTTCGCCCGACGGCTGGCCGGATGCGACCGTCGATCTCTCCACCCAGTGCTACGACATCTTCTGCGGCGTGGTCCGCGAGATCGCCGCCAACGGGCGCCTGCGCACTGGTTCGGCCGATTCGGCCGGTCAGGCGCTCTGGATGTCCTGCCATGGGGTCGTGGCGCTGCTGGCCGCTCGCCCGAACTTCCCGTGGGTGGAGCGTGAGGAACTGATCCAGGTCACCCTCGATGGCCTTCTGAACGGATTGGTCGCAGACTAAAAGCCATGCGCTTTCCCAGGTGGATCTTCGCTGCGGCGGGCGTCTACGGGTTCGTTACGCTGCTGCCGCTCTATTTCCTGGAGGAGCGGGTCACGCCCGCGCTGAACCACCCGGAACACTATTACGGCTTCATCGGCGCGGCGCTGTCCTTCCAGGTGCTGTTCCTGATCGTCGCGCGAGACCCCGGGCGGCTGCGGCCCGCCATGCCGGCCTGCATACTCGAAAAGATCACCTGGGTGGTCGCCCTGGCCTGGCTGTGGAGCCAGGGCCGTATCGATGCGCCCCTGCCGCTGTTCGGCGTTATCGACCTGATCTGGGCCGGGCTGTTCGTGGCGGCTTACCTGAAGACCAAGGAGCCCTAGCGCCCTTCGCTGGACGCCACGGCCGGGATCGGGCTCGAATAGCCGTAGGACCCGCGCTTCAGGTCGCTGGAAAGCGTGATCGGGACCGAGCCGCCGTTCAGCTTGGCGCGATAGACCTGCATCCCTTCCATCACCCGCATCACGTAGTTGCGGGTCTCCGAGAACGGGATGCACTCGATGAAGTCGATCGGGTCGGTGGAGCCGCCGCGCGGATCGCCGCAGAAGCTCGACCACTGGGTCGGCCGCCCCGGACCGGCGTTGTAGCCGGCGATCGCCATCACGTAGGAGCCGGAGAACTGGTTCACCAGCTGGCCCAGGTAGCTGGATCCCAGGCGCATGTTGTAGTCGGGTTCGTCCAGCATTCCGGGCGAATAGCCGACGCCGATCTTGCGCGCGACGATGGCCGCGGTGGTCGGCATCAACTGCATCATGCCGCGCGCGCCGACGCCGGACCGCACCAGCGGGTCGAAACCGCTTTCCTGCCGGGTGATGCCCAGCACCAGCGAGGGCTCGGCCATCTCCAGGCCCAAAGGCGGGGTGCGGACCGGATAGGCCCGCTGCGGCAGGATGAAGCCGCGTTGAGCCGCGGCGCGGGCGGCCTTCATGGAGGTGTCCTGGTCGCCGTAGTTGCGCGCCAGGTCGATCAGCAGCGCCTCGTCTTCAGCGGTGGGCAGCATGTCGTCGAGGTTGAGCACGAAGGTGCGGAAGAGCTCGCGCTGGCCGATGTCGTAGAGCAGGCGCGTCGCCTGCACCGCCTCGCGGGCCTCGAACCGCGCGCGGATCTCCGGCGTGATCACCGGGTCAGGGACGAGCGTCAGGCGCCGGCCGAGCTTCTCGCCCGCGAGCTGGCCATAGAAGGTCGTGTAGTTCTGAGCCGAGCGCTCGTAGTAGCCCTCGGCGGCCGCCTTATCGCCCTTGGCCTCAGCGGCGCGGCCCAGCCAGTAGAGGGCGCGGCCCTTGGTGATCGGCGACGATCCGATCCGGTCCACCGCCGCGAAGTGCTTGGCCGCGCGATCGGGGTCGTTCAGCTTCCGAAGCGCGATCCAGCCGGCATAGAACTCCGAATCGGTGGCGTCCGTGCCGCTGGTCAGGCCCGCATCGGCCGCCGCGTAGGCGCTGCGCGCATCGCCGTTCCGGAGCGACGCCAGCACCAGGCGGTAACG
>JBOHKZ010000369.1:0-13071 GCA_050729355.1 Phenylobacterium sp.
GTCGACATCATCATGACCGACCTGGCCATGGCGCCGCTCGACGGCATCGATTTCGTACGCCTGCTGCGCAAGACCGCGGGTCCCAGCCAGACCACGCCGGTGATCATGATCACCGGACATTGCACGCTTGCGCGGGTGAACGATGCGCGGAACGCCGGCGTCAACGAGTTCCTGGCCAAGCCGCTGACGGCGCGCGGCGTCCTCGACCGGGTGGCCTTGGTGATCGACCACCCGCGCGGCTACGTACGGACGGAGACCTACTTCGGGCCCGACCGGCGCCGCCACGCCCACAACGCCAGTTGGGATGGGCCCTGGCGGCGCGAGAGCGACACGCCGCAGGCTGCGGCCGCCGTCCAGGAAATCTGAGCCGCCATCTTCCGGCTCAAATCCTCAGGCCAGACTTCCGCCTTCGTCGGGGATCGTCAGTGACCGCATTCAAGTTCGTTCTTCGCGCCGCCGTCATCGCCGGCGCCGGTTTCCTGTTGTCAGGGTGCCTCGTCATGGGCGTGGCGGGTGCGGCCGTGGGCGTCGCAGGCGCAGCGGTCGGAGCCACCGCAAAGGGCGCCGGCATGGTGGTGGGCGCCGTGATCCCCGACAAGAAGGACGAGGATCGCTGACCGGGCCTCAGGCAAGGATCAGGGCGCAGCTCTCATTAACGGTCGGGCGCGAGACGACGACCCGGACCAGCCCGGGGAACGTGGGCTTCAGCCGCTCGGCGAACCACAGGCACAGGTGCTCCAGGGTCGGGCTTTCCAGACCGGGCTTTTCGTTGAGCAGGCTGTGATCGAGCTCGCCGGCGACGGCCCGCAGCGCAGCGTCGAGCTCGCCCAGGTCAGCGACCCAGCCGATGGCCCCCTGCTCCTCGCCGCGCACCGTCGCCTCCACGCGGAAGGAGTGGCCATGCATGCGGGTGTAGGGACCGGAAGGACCGGCCGGCAGGTGGTGCGCCGCGTCGAAGGTCGCGGCCTTGGTGATCTCGAAGATGCGTGGGCTCATTTGATCTTTGGGCGGGCCGAGGCGCTGCTGGCCTCAGGCGATGCCGAGGTATTTGTGGGTTTGCACGCTTAAACGCCACCGGGGATGGGCAAGGCAATAGGCGATGGCCGCCTCGGTGTTGGCGGCGCGCGCCGGACCGTCCATCGGCTGCAGCAGGAATCGCTCGAACGACAGCGCCTCGAACCGGGCCGGATCGACGCCGGGCTGCGGGTAGACCAGCTTCAGTTCCTGGCCGGAAACCTGGGCGAGCGGCGCATCGGCCTTGGGGCTGACGCAGATCCAGTCGACGCCGGGCGGGACCGCGATGGTGCCGTTGGTCTCGAGCGCCAGCGAGAAGCCGCGGGCGTGCAACGCCGCGATCAGCGGTTCGTCCACCTGCAGCAGCGGCTCGCCGCCGGTCAGCACGACCAGGCGGTCGGTGGGACCGCCCCGCCAGGCGGCCTCGACCGCGGCGGCCAGGTCGTCAGGCGTCGCGAAACGTCCGCCGCCCGGGCCGTCCATGCCGACGAAATCGGTGTCGCAGAAATTGCAGACCGCGGAGGCCCGGTCCTGCTCGCGCCCGGACCAGAGGTTGCAGCCGGCGAAACGGCAGAACACTGCCGGTCGGCCCGCCTGGCCGCCCTCGCCCTGCAGGGTGAGGAAGATCTCCTTGACCGCATAGCTCATGGCCGCAGCGCCGGGCGGCCCTGTCCGACCCAGCCCTCCCAGCCCCGGGCGCGCAATTCACAGGCCGGGCAGGTCCCGCAGCCGTAGCCCCAGGGATGCAGCGCATCACGTTCGCCGAGGTAGCAGGTGTGACTCTCCTTGACGGTGAGTTCGACCAGCGCCTCGCCGCCCAGGCCCTTGGCCAGCGCCCACGTCTCGCTCTTGGTCAGCCGCATCAACGGCGTCTCGATGGTGAAGTCCTGCGCCATGCCGAGGTTCAGGGTCTGCTGCATGGCGTTCAACGTGTCGCGCCGGCAATCGGGGTAGCCGGAGAAGTCGGTCTCGCACATGCCGCCCACCAGGGCGCTGAGGCCCCGGCGATCGGCGAGCGCGGCGGCGTAGACGAAGAACACCAGGTTGCGGCCGGGCACGAAGGTCGACGGCAGGCCCTTGGCGGTCATCTCGATGGCGCGGTCGGCGGTCAGGGCCGACTGGGCGACCTCGCCGAAGCCGCGGATCTCCAGCATGTGGTCCTCGCCCAGCCGCGGGGCCCAGTCGGGAAAGCGCTCGATGAGCCGTTCGCGCACGCCGGCCCGCGCCTCGAGCTCGACGGCATGACGCTGGCCGTAGTCGAAGCCGACCGTCTCCACCCGCTCATAGCGGTCGAGCGCCCACGCCAGGCAGGCCGTGGAGTCCTGCCCGCCTGAAAACAGCACAAGAGCGCCGGCAGCATCGGTCATCGGCCCCATATGCGCGTTCATCCCGCGATGCGAAAGCCCATCAATGTCGCGGGCCGCGTGTTGAATAACCTCGGTCGTATTTCGATGTTTTCGCGAGAAACGCGCAAATGTGTCCGAATATCGGCAAGATATCCGGGTTCATTTTTCAACGTTCGCGCCGAAACTGCGCCAGTTTCGCCACACCCGTCCGAAAGAGCGACTGATACGTTGTAAGTTATCGCCGTACAGTTGACCGAAGCCTCACCTCGGATCGAGGGTCCGCCCCCTTTCGGGCGCCTCCCCAAGCCCCGTTCACAACAGACGCATTCATAAGGCCTTGCGGCACGCCGCTTGCGCCATGGAGGACTCATATGTCGCGACCCACGCTGCGATTCCGCACGCTGCTCGCTCTCGGCGCTTCCGCCTTCGCCCTGGCCGCCGCGCCGCAGGTTGCGCTGGCGCAAGCCGCCGCGCCTGCCGCTGCGCCCGCCGACGCCGGCGGCAACGAAATCGAGGAGCTGGTGGTCACGGCCGAGAAGCGCGAGCAGTCGCTGCAGGACGTGCCGGTGGCGGTCTCCGCCTTCACCTCGGCCAAGCGCGACATCATCGGCATGACCGGCGTCCAGGACTTCGTGAACTTCACCCCGGGCATGAACTACTCGGGCACCGACCGCATCAGCCTGCGCGGCGCGGGCCGCAACACCTTCTACATCGGCAACGACCCGGGCGTGGCGACCTATTCGGACGGCTTCTATTCGGCCTCGTCGTCGGAACTCTTCAAGACGCCGCTGTTTGTCGAGCGCACCGAAATCCTGCGCGGGCCGCAGGGCACGCTCTACGGCCGCAACGCCATGGGCGGCGCGGTGAACACTATCTCGGCGCGGCCGGCCAAGGACTTCTCCGGCGAAGTCCGCGGCGTCATCTCCAACTTCGACCATTACCGCGCCGAAGCGGCGGTCTCGATCCCGCTTGCCGATAACCTGCGGATCAAGATCGGCGGCTCGAAGGACAAGCAGGAAGACGGCTTCATCAAGAACGTCGGCACGGGCGGCGACGAGGGCACGATCAACCGCACCTACTTCGAAGCCCAGGTGGAAGCCGAGCTGGGCGAGAAGACCACAGCCTGGCTGCGCTACAGCCGCACGAGCTGGGACGACACCACCGGCGTCGGCGACCGGCTTGCGAACCTGGTCACGCCCTATGAGACCACCCGCGCCTTCGCGCCGATCGGCGGCCTGGTGACCAACGGGGCGTTCGGCTATGGCGTCGCCAACCCGGGCGTCAACGATCCCTACGTCGAGAACACCAACACCCACGGCTACGGCCAGCTGCGCGGCAACCACCTGCTGACGGCGCAGGTGACCTACGACCTGGGCTTCGCCGACGTGAAGTGGATCGGCGGCTACCAGCAGTACAACTACCAGACGGGCGGCGACTACGACGGCACCAGCCGCACCACGCCGATCACCGTCAACGGCGTGCCGGGGATCTTCACCGACTACACGACCGACTTCAACGAGCACAAAAAGTACTACACCAACGAGATCAACCTGACCTCGAAGGGCGACGGCCCGCTGCGCTGGATCGGCGGCCTCTACCAGTACCACGAGGAATATCACCAGCGGATCCAGCTGGGCGATCCGCAGCAGGCGCAGCTCGCCGCCCCTTGCTATTTCGTCGGCCCGCCGACCTTCTGCTCGCCGGCGGCGGCCAACCCCAGCCGCAACTTCGCCGACCAGAACGCCAGCCTGACGTCGGACGCCTACGCGATCTTCGGCCAGGCGACCTACAAGTTCAACGACGCCTGGTCGGTGACCGGCGGCCTTCGCTACAGCTACGACAAGAAGTCGGGCACGGAGAGCCAGCGCCTGGTGCTGTTCTCGCCGGCGGGTCCGTTCGGAGCGGCGCTGCCCTTCGCCTTCGACGTCTCGACCGACCTCGATCCGACCACGCCCGGCGTCCAGAACGCCCGCAGCCTCTCGAACCATTGGGACGCGGTCACCGGCTCGCTGGACGTCGACTGGACGCCGGACAGCGACACCCTGGTCTACGCCAAGTACAGCCGCGGCTATAAGTCGGGCGGGTTCCTGCTCGGCACCCTGGCCACCCAGCCGGAAGCCGACCAGGAGTCGGTGGACGCCTACGAGGTTGGCCTGAAGAAGACCATCGCCCGCACCCTGCAGATCAACGGCTCGGTCTTCTACAACGACTACAAGGACCTGCAGATCAACCTGCAGCAGCTGAACGCTGCAGGCACGGCGGCGGCGAACAACTTCGTCAACGTCGGCGCGCGCGCCTACGGCCTGGAGCTGGAAGCCGTCTGGCAACCGATCCACAACCTGCAGTTCAACGCCAGCTACGGCTACCTGAACACCAAGATCACCGATGGCTGCTGCTTCTACGACCCGGCCGATCCCTCGGCCAAGCTGCCGGGCGCGCGGCCTTCCGGCGGCACGGCGGTGACCAACAACGTCCAACTGGTGTTCCAGGACCTGAAGGGCTCGCCGCTCTACCAGTCGCCGAAGAACAAGTTCGCCTTCAACGGCAACTACACCTTCGACTTCGATCCGGGCTCGCTGATCCTGTCGGGCACCTACACCTGGACCGACAAGACCATCTACCAGCCGTTCAACGACGCGGCGTTCCAGGTGCCGTCGTACGGCACGGCCGACTTCCGCGCGATCTGGAAGGAAGCCAAGAACCAATACTCGGTCATCGCCTTCGTGAAGAACGCCTTCGACAAGGACGGCTTCACCTCGACCGGCTCGACCAACCCGACCGCCGTCTTCGCCAACCCGAACCCGGGCTCGCCCGGCTTCCTGCAGCAGACCGGCCTGTCGATCACCCGCGGCCTGATCCAGCCCCGCAGCTACGGCCTGGAGCTGCAGTACCGCTTCTAGGGCGCGTTTCCTCCCCTGCGTCCAATCGGGGGCGGCGGTTCATCCGCCGCTCCCTATTTTTTTGCCGATCGCCGGGGTGCGCCGCGACACGCTGAAGCCTCGACCTCGTTCCGGTTTTCGGCCATACGCCATTCGCATCGTCGGCCCGGCCGAGCGTGAGGATTTCCCGTGGATTTTGCTGAACTTCGCAACCTGATGGCCGACGTTTTCGAGTGCGACCCCGCCAGGATTACGCCGGACTCGACCCCGGAGACGCTTGAGGCCTGGGACTCCCTGCGCCTGCTCGACCTGATCCTGGCGATCGAGCAACAGGCACAGGTCGAAATCTCTCCGGATCGGCTGGAGGAGATGATGAGCGTGCCGGCGATCCTGCAGATCATCGAAGACGCCAAGCAGGCCTGACCGGCGGACGCGGCACGATGGCGAACGACAGCGCACAATCCGATCCGCGGGCCGCGATCGACGCCTGCCTCGAGGCCGGCGATCGCCCCGCCGCCCGGGCCGCGGCGGCCGCCTACTGGAGCGCCAACGCCAACGCCTCGGCTGCGCGCTTCCTGACGGGGCGGATCGAGCGGTTCTGGCCGGCCGACCACATCGTCGAGCATCGGGTGGCCTTCCTGCGCTCCTTCACCGTGGAGCCCGTGCTGCCGCTGCTGCAGGCCGAGGCCGCGCTGGCGGGTTGCCGGATCGCGCCCTGGGTCGGGGAGTTCAACGCCTACGGCCAGGAGATCCTGACCCCAGACAGCGGCCTTTACGCCCACGGGGCGCAGACCGTGGTGCTGGCCGTCCAGACCCGCGACATCGCCCCCGCCCTCTGGTCGGACTTCGCCGGACTGAGCGACGAGGCGGTGCTGCGGGAGGTCGACGCGGCGGCGGAGCGCCTGGCGGGCCTCGTCGCCCGGCTGCGCGCCAATACCGCGGCGAACATCGTCGTTCACGGCCTGGAGCCGCCGCTGCAGCCGAACGAAGGCCTGCTCGACGCCCGCCGGCCGCTGGGCCAGGCCGACGCCATCGCGCAGGTGAACCGCCTGCTGAAGGCGCGCTTCGCCGAGCTGCCCAACGTCTACCTCCTCGACTACGCAGCGCTGCAGGCCCGCCACGGCCGCGCGCGGTTCGCCAGCGAGAAGAAGTGGGCGACCGCCAAGCTGCCGCTATCGGTGGAGGCGCTATCCTGGCTGGCCCAGGAGTGGTGGCGCTACCTCAGCCTCTTCGCGCTCCCCCAGGCCAAGGTCCTGGCGCTCGACCTCGACAACACCCTGTGGGGCGGGACCATCGGCGAGGACGGCATGGCCGGGATCAAGCTCGGCGACGAGCATCCCGGCGTCTACTTCAAGAACCTGCAGCGCGCGGTGCTGGACATCGCGCGGCGCGGCGTCGTGATCGCGCTGGTCAGCAAGAACAACTTGGCCGACGCCATGCAGGCGATCGACGAGCATCCTGACATGCTGATCCGGCGCGACCAGATCGCCGCCATGCGGATCGACTGGGAGCCCAAGGCCGCCAACCTGGCATCCATCGCCGAGGAGCTGAACCTGGGCCTCGACGCCTTCGTCTTCCTGGACGACAACCCGGCCGAGCGCGAGGCGGTGCGCCGCAGCCTGCCGCAGGTGACGGTCCCGGAACTCGGCGACGATCCATCCACCTACTCCGACATCCTGCGCAGCCTGCCGGGGCTCGAGCGATTGGACGCGTCGGCCGAAGACGCCGTGCGCAGCCGCTATTACGCCGACGAACGGGAGCGCAAGGCGTCGATGAGCGGCGCGGAGAGCCTGGAAGACTTCCTCGCCTCCCTCGACGTCCGCGTGGAGATCGCGCCGATCGACGCCATGTCGCTGGGCCGCGCCGCCCAGCTCACCCAGAAGACCAACCAGCTCAACATGACCACGCGCCGCTACACCGAGGCGCAGCTCTCCGAGCGGTTGGGCACGGCGGGCTGGGCCGGCTATGTGCTGCGCGCGTCCGACCGCTTCGGCGACAACGGCATCGTCGGCGTCGCCCTGACCCAAGCCGAGGGCGGCGTGTGCGAGATCGACACCCTGCTGCTCAGCTGCCGGGTGATCGGCCGCCGGATCGAGACCGCCTTCCTGGCCTATCTGGCCGAGGCGGCGCGGAGCGGCGGGCAGAGCGTGCTGCGCGGCTGGTTCCTGCCGACGACCAAGAACGCGCCGGCCTGCAAGATCTACGAGCAGGCCGGCCTGGCCTGCGTCGAACGACGCGGCACCGATGAGCTCTGGAGCATCGACCTGACGTCGGGCTCCATCCCGACGCCGGACTGGATCGAGGTCGGTGCGCCTGTCCTGGCGCCGGCCAACTGATCTGGTAGACAGCGCTCGGTCAGGCCGCCCGCATGGCCCCCACAGTTGAGGTGAAGACGTTCGTGTCAGGGATTGAGCCGCTCCCGGAGATCAGCGCCGTGTTCGAGAGAATCCGGGCGCGCAATCCGATGCACTACCGCTTCGTGACCACGGCGATCCAGCAGCTGACGCCCGACGAGATGGCGCGGCTGGCGCAATACATCGACTTCTGCCGTTCGCGCGGCGTGTCCGACCAGCAGCTCTCCGACAGCTACCTGACCATCGTCAACGACACGCTGCGCGAGCAGGCCTACTTCCGGAAGCACAAGCACTACCGCTACAGCACCTTCGCCGAGGTGGCCGACAGCGTCTATTTCGACGACGAGTACATGTCGCGATACATGTACGGCCTGGCGATCTCCTCGTTCCTGTGGCCCAACCACCTGGACCTGTTCCGCTTCTTCCAGCGGACCCTGCCGACCACGAAGACCGGCCGCTATCTGGAGATCGGACCGGGGCACGGCTACTTCCTGATGACCGCCATGCGGCTTTCCGCCTTCACGGATTTCCTGGCCGTCGACATCAGCGACACCAGCGTCCAGCAGACCCGGGCGATCATCGCGCACTTCGCCCCGGCGCTGGCCGACCGGGCGCAGCTGCAACGCATGGACTTCCTCGACAACGACCTTGCGACCGGCGGCTTCGACGCGGTGGTGATGGGCGAGGTGCTCGAGCACGTCGAGAGCCCGAAGTCGTTCCTCGACCAGATCCGACGGGTCGCCGCCGACGATGCGCACATCTACCTCAGCACCTGCATCAACGCGCCGGCAGTGGACCACATCAGCCTGTTCCGCGATCCGCAGGAACTGGAGCAACTGTTCGCGGCCTCGGGTCTGGCGATCCGCGACGAGCTGATCCGTCCCTACGAAGGCAAGACCCTGCAGCAGAGCCTCGACGAGCTCCTGCCGATCAACGTGGCCTATGTGCTGAGGAAGTCGTGACGGCGGCGCGCCTGGACGGCCTGGCCTTTCATCACCTGGGTCTCGCAGTGAAGGACGATGGCCCGGCCCTGACCATGCTGGGCGCACTGGGCTACACGCCCGGCGAGCGCGTGTTCGATCCCCTGCAGAACGTCTACGTGCGGCTGTGCACGGCGCCGGATCGCCCGACCGTGGAGATCGTCCAGCCGGGGCCCGGCGAACGCAGCCCGGTCGACGGGATCATCTCGCGGTTCAACGAGATGATCTATCACACCTGCTACGAGACGCAGGACCTGGCGGCCACGCTGGCCGGCCTGAAGGCGGCCGGCCTGAAGGTCCTGACGCTGTCGCCGCGCCAGCCGGCGGTGCTGTTCGGCGGCCGGCATGTCTCGTTCCATCGCGTCCAGGGCTTCGGCATCCTGGAACTGCTCGAAGGGTCCTGAGGCGAATGGCGTTCCTGTCAGCGGCGGCGCCGTTCTCCGCCTATCGCGCCGGCCGCCAGGACGAGGCGGTCGCGTTCGCCGAGCAGGTGCTCCTGCGCGATCCGAACGCCGCCGAGGCGCACATGTGCCTGGCGCTCATCCGCATGCGCCGCCAGGACATGCCCGGGATGGTCGAGAGCCTGCGCAAGGCCGCCCGCGCGCGATCCGGCGAATGGATCCTCGAGCAGATCCATGCGGATTTCGAGAAGATGGGGTTCCCGCAATTGCCCCGCGAGATGGCGTTTCGGCTGGGCGGCTTCCTGCGCTCCGAGCTGAAGACGCTCGGGCCGGCTCTGGCCCCCGAGGCGCGGCGCAGCGACCATCCGTTCGCCAATGTGGTGGGCACCAGCTACGTCCGCAGCTTCGGCGGCGCCACGGCCCTCTTCCCGCTGTTCATCGGCATGGGCCCCACCATGCTGCTGCTGACCGAGGAGGCCGCGGCCCTGACTCGCCGCAAGTTCCTCGCGAACATGGCCCGGGTCGACGCCAGCAAGGACACCCTGCTCGTGGTCGGCGGCGACGCCTTCTATCATCACCGCGACCTGCTGAAGACGCGGACGCACCAGCTCGATAGCCCGAACGCAGCCGACTTCGAGCTGATGCGGGTGGTGGCCGAGCGGCATGCGGGCATCCTGGCGGACGCCAGGAAGACGCTCACCGGACGCCTGTTCCTCCTGGGGTCGACCCCCACCTTCAATCCGTTCGTGGACGAGCTGGCGTTGAAGCTGAACGACTATCTACGGCCGGTCTGCGCGGCCCACGACACCGAACTGATCGACTGCTGGGACGACCTCGTGGACCCGGTCACGAGCCACCTGCGCGTCGAATACAGCGCCAACGCCTATCCCGGCGATATCCACTATTCGCTGGCGACCACGCCGATCTTCGTCGAGGCGCTCAAGGCGCACGGCGCGCTCCCGGCGGACCTTTCCTCGGTCGCCGACTTCGAGTGGACCAGCGTGTTCGAGTGCGAGATCGACCCCGCCGAACGCACCCGCATCTGGTGCGAGCCGAGCGTCTCGCCGAACAACGCGGTCAAGTCCGACAAGATCGCCTCGTCCCACCTGACGCACCGGCTGGCTGACCTCGTCACCTGTCTCGCGGCCCACAGCGCGGGCCGCACCATCGCGATGGTCAATGTCCGCGACGGAGCCGCACCGGTCTTCATCCCGCCGCAGGTCCATTCCGGCTGCCTGGCCCTCACCGACAGCGAGGCCAATCGGCAGGCCGGCCAGATGGTCCTGGATTTCTACGGCCGGTCGGACGTCAATCTGGAGCTCTTCGGGGAGGAAACCCTCGAGGGGCTGCGCGGCGCCCGCTTCTGGGCCCTGGTGTTGATGATCCATCCGGGCGACGAGGCCGAGGACGAGCGGCGGTGCAACGAGGTGCTGCAACGCATCGGCGCCCCTGGACTGATCATCGTCGGGACGCCCGACGCCTCGCGGGTCGCAAATCTCGCGCTCGGCGGCCGAACCGTGCGCAACACCATCGAGATCTCAAATCGCCACATCCCGGAGAAGTGGCGCAACTACGCCCTGGTCATGTTGAGCTGACCTTGGGCGCGGCCGGGGCGGTCGCCGGGGTCATGTGCTCGGCCACGAGGTCCCGGATCAGCTGAAGACATTCCGCCTTGGCGTCGACCAGCAGCAGATGCCCGCAGTTGGCGATGCGATGGATGCGCGCCTTGTCGGGATAGAGCTGGGCGACCACGAACTGGTCCACGGCGTCGAACAGGCAGGTGACGCCATTGAGCCGCCGCGGCGGCAGCAGGCGGATGTCGCCCGTGGCGATGAGAGTCGGCACGCGAAGGGCGCCGATGAGCGGATAGTAGATCAGCTCCTCGATATCGTCGGGCGTGATCCCAAACGCATCGCGGCCGAGCTGTGCATAGAACGGCTTATCCGGCTGGCTGGCGACAAATCGTCGGAAATTGTCTGCGACGCTCCACAGCTTGGCCGTCGTCATGGGCGGGTCGGCGGCGAAGATCGCGCGTATCCACGTCGGATCGGCCTGCCCGCCGATCGCCAGCGCGACCGTCCCTCCCAGGGATTCGCCCACCAGCAACAGCTCGCGTCCCGGCAGTGCGGCCTTGAGGGCGTCGTGGACAGCGTCAGCCATGGCCGTGACTGTCGCCGGCGTGATCGGCTCGCTGCGGCCATGACCCGGCAGGTCCACCAGGACGATGTCGGCCACGTCGCTGAGCAGGTCGGCCCAGGGCAGGACAACGACGGCGTTGCGCAGAGCGCCGTGCAAGAACACCACGACGGGGCGCTGGGAGGCTTGCGGCGCCTGGGCGGCGTAGATCATGACGGCGCCGCTGCGCGTCCGCCACGACGTGGCGTTGAACTGGGCCATCCGACCTGTGCGCCTTTGGACTCGTTGGAACCGGAGCCATGCCTACGATAGATCGGGCGTTCCGTCGCCCCGTTCCGCCGTCCGTATGGAGGCCGCCGGCGACGCATGGACGCAGCTGGAAGTCCCGGTATGCATCAGGGCGTCACTTAACCTTCCCTCAAGCGCTTTCAGCCATGGTGACGGTTCTGGTCCGGTAACCTTGAGCGCCCATGTCGCTGCCCGAGTTTTTCTTCGATCGCGTGACCGCCGACATCCGTCAGCAGATGGACGGCATCCTCGCGCTCACCGATCAGCTCGGGCGCCAGCGGCTGACGCCCGACGCGCAAGCGTGCGTCAGCGGCGTCGCGGAGGCCGCCACGGGCGTGCGGCGCATGCTGTCGGCGGCCGTCGACCTTCGCACCGTCAACACCCTGGAGCTGTCCATCGAGGCCGCTCCCATCCAGCTCCATGACCTCGTCGACGAGGTGCAGTCGCGTTGGCAGCCGGCGGCGGCCATGAGCGGCGTGACCCTGCTGGTGTCCTACGACGGCGACCCGGATGCGCGCGCCGTGGGCGATTCACAGCGGCTGCTGCAGGTCTTCGACGGCCTGGTCGCCGAGGCGATCGCCGGCATGCGTCGCGGCGCCGTCGAGGCCAGCCTGCGCGCGGTGATCGAAGCCGACACCGTCCGCGTCACCGGTCGCGTGCGCGGCGCCCGCGACGCCGCCTGGGACGCCCAGGACCTCGAAGGCCGGGTGCGCGAGCTGGATTCACGCTTCGGGCTGGAGGTCGCCATCGGCGCCATGCTGGCCCGGCGGATCGTCGAAGTGCTTGGCGGCGAGCTGCGCAACGAGGGCGCCGGATCGTCTTCCGAGACCGTCGTGTTCGAATTCCTGCTGCCGGTCGCGGTCGAGGGCCAGGACGAGGCGCCGGCCGAGCCGGCCCGCTCGGCCCACATCCTGGTGGTCGACGACAACGCCACCAACCGCATGGTGGCCCAGGCCCTGTGCGAAATGTTCGACTGCACCTGCGAGTCGGCCACCGACGGCGTCGAAGCCGTGGAGGCGGCGCGCGGCGGGCGCTTCGACCTGATCCTGATGGACATCAAGATGCCCAACATGGACGGCGTCGCGGCCACCCGCGCCATCCGTGCGCTGCAGGGCCCGGTCTCCGGCGTTCCGATCATCGCCCTGACCGCCAACGCCGACCCCGATGACGCCGAGGCCTATCTGGCGGCCGGAATGACCGGCGTGGTCGAAAAGCCGATGAAGCCTGAACACCTGCTGGCCGCGCTGCAACATGCGCTGGGCGAGAATGTCGAGGCCGCGGCGGCCTGATCCCGGCCATCGTTTCCCCCTGCAACTTTATTGCGGCAACCGGGCCTATTGCGCCCGTCGCCGCAATGACTTAGGTCGCGATCCTTCGTTTTCGGGGGAGAAAATGGCCAAGGCCACGCCCAGTCCTGACGCAGGGGCGACGCCGTCCCTGGAGGAGGTCCGCCAGCGGATCGACGCCATCGACGCCGAACTGCTGCGGCTGGTCGACGAACGCGCCGGTCTGGCGAGCGTCGTCAAGGAGGCGAAGGCGGCGGCGGGCGACGACGGCCGCTTCGGCCTGCGGCCCGGGCGCGAGGCGCTCCTCCTGCGCAAGCTGCTCAATACCCCCCGCGCCAGCGCAACGCCTTCGCTTATCGTCCGGATCTGGCGTGAGCTGATCGGGGC
>JBOHKZ010000370.1:0-10836 GCA_050729355.1 Phenylobacterium sp.
ATGTGAAAGGTCATCGATAGGTCCCCCAAATCGCCCCTGAATCCTGCGCGACTATCCTATCCGCGCGGCCGGATCGCCAGCGCCTTCAGCGCCTCCTCGATGGGGACGAAGAAGTTGATGTTCTGCGGCACGCCGCCCGGCTCGTAGATCAGCACCGAAAGGCCGACCACGGCGCCCTTCTCGTCGAGCAGCGGCCCGCCCGAATTGCCGTGGGTGATCGCCACGTCGCTCTGGATGTAGGGCTGACCGTCGATCACGCGCTGGACGGTGGAGACCACGCCGCGGGTCAGGGTGCCGGCGAAGTCGGTCTCGCGCGGGGTGCCGATGGCGTAGACGGTCTCGGCCAGGGTCACCGGCCGGCGGCGGATGGCCAGCGGGCGCAGCTTCGGCGGCTCGGTCTTCACCAGGGCGACGTCGCGGCGCTTGTCGGCGCGGACCACCTCGCCGGGCGTCTCCGAACCGTCCGGCCAGCGCACGGTGACGGTCTTCGCGCGGCCGGTGACGTGCTCGTTGGTCAGCAGATAGCCGTCGCCGGTGATCAGCACGCCGCTGCCGAGCGTCGAGCCCGCCAGGATCGAGACCACCCCCTGCGCCGCCTGGCCGAGCGGCATGGGCGCGGCGGCGGCCACCAGCCCCAGGCGCATATCCGCCAGCGGGACCTCGATCTGCGGCGGCCTGGGCTTGGGCCGCGGACGCGGCGGCGGCTTCAGCGCCTGCTGGAACGCGGCGTCGGCGGCCAGCGCCTGGACGTTGGCGCGGAAGGCGGCCTCGAGCAGCGGACCGAGGTTGTCGGCGGCCAGCTCTCCGGCGTCGCCGCTGGCGTGGGTCTGGACGATGGCGAGCGGCGCGTCCTGCGTGGGTGCGATGACCTTCCACGTCACGGTCATGGCGAGCGCGCCATTCGTCCGCTTGCCAGAGAGCGCGCAAAGCCGTCCGTTCAGTTCACTGATGGTCGCCTCGACTCGCAGGGTCGGCTTCGACGCATCAGGGTTCAGCGTCGCGGTGAAGATGGCTGCGGGGTCCGACACCCTGAGGCCAGCGTCCCACCGCAAGGGCTGTGGATCGCGTTCACACGCCTTGCCGCGCGCGATGCTCCCCCAGACGTCGCCGGCCAAGAGGCTGTAGACCGCCTCGCCGAGCGCCGGCGTCCGCAGCTTCCGCGCGGCCGCGTCGGCCGGCCCTGAAAGGGCCAGGGCGAGCGCGCAAAGTCCGGGCGCAAGAGCGCTCCGCAACGCGAAGGACATCCGCCGTCAGGCCGCGGGCTTCAGAGCCAAGGCCCTGAGCGCATCGTCGATCGGGATGAAGAAGTTGAGGCCGACGGGCGAGCCCTCCGGCGCTAGACCGGAAACCGTCAAACCGACGACGGCGCCCTTTTCGTCGAGCAGGGGACCGCCGCTGTTTCCATGAGTTACGGCCACATCGCTCTGGATGAACGGCTGCCCGTCGTAGACCCGAGTGGCCGAGACGATGCCTTTGGTCAGGGTATTCTGTTGCTTCTCGCCAAGCGGGCTCCCGACGGCGAAGACGGCGTCGCCCGGTTGCAACAAGTTGGTTCGGACGGTCAGCGGCGCGCGGTCCCCTGCATTAGTCTTCACTAGGGCGACGTCGCGTCGCCGGTCGGACCTTACGATTTCGCCTAAACTCTCGGTCCCGTCGGACCACTTGAGCTTCACGAACTTGGCGCCACCGACCACGTGATAATTGGTCAGCAGATAACCATCGTCGGAGACAAGAAACCCGCTTCCGGAGCCATCGGCGGCAAACACGATAGCCACCGATGCCATCGCCCGAGCAATCGTTCCACCCGTCTTCGGACCGGAAAGGATGATCGGTGTCAGCGTCTTCGCCGAGGCGGTCGCGGGCGTTATCTCTTGGCCAGCGGTGACAAGCCGTCGAAAGTCATCCGACCCGAGCAGAACCCGGACGTTTTCCCTGAACGCCTCGAGGATGGGCGGCAGAACGCTGTCGTGAACCGGTGAATTGTAGTTTCCCGCCCCCGAGGTCGTCACCTTCGCCACAACCCTTCGTTCAAGGCTCGAATAGACTTCCCAGTGCGCCGTGATGCTGGCTGTGGCGGGTGGTGTCTTTCGACTAAGCAGGGTCGGGCAGTCGGTACAGTAGCGGCCTTTGATCTCGTCGATCAGAACGGCGACCTTCAAGTTTGCCGACTTGTCGTCGGTCCCAAATAGGCTCTCCCCGCTCTCCGCGGCGAAGCCTGCCTTGGCCAACTCCTCATCGAAAGCCCGCTCAAACGCGGCCTTCTCGGCGTCCAACCGCCCGCTGTTCCAGGTTAGAAGCGTATCCGGGGGCGCCGGGTGCTCTTCCGAGTACGCAATCCCCATGGTGTAGGCCAGCGCCCAAGCTTCACCGTCCTTGGGGTGAATGACGATGCGGACGAACTCTACGGGTTGCGGTGTTGCGCCCGTTGGCAGGGCCGTGACGCTAGTCGGCGGGCCGGCATTCAGCGCCTTCAGCGCCTTCATCGTCTTGTAGTCGGCGCTAGAGGCTGACCCGCTTGCCAGCGCCACCCCCAGAGCCACCCATCCCAGCCACCGCATGCGCATCTCCCCCCGGATCAACCGCGCCAAATCACTGCTGCAAGCTTCAGCTTAAGGTTGAAGGCGTCAACTCTCGCTGAACACCGCCAGCTCGTTGCCGCTGGGGTCGGCGAAGTGGAAGCGCCGACCGCCGGGGAAGCTGAAGATCGGGCGGGTGATCTGGCCGCCGGCGGCGATGATCCTGGCGTGCATGGCTTCCAGGTCGGTCGCGAAAAGGACGACCAGCGGGGCCTTGGCGCGGTCGTCGGGGTCGGCGTTGAAGCCGCCGTCGACGCCGCCGTTCTCGAAGGCGGCGTAGGCCGGACCGTAGTCGATGAAGCCCCAGCCGAAGGCCTCGGCGTAGAAGCTCTTTGTGGCGGGCAGGTTGGTCCCAGGCAGCTCGATATAGTCGATCTTGCCGTCTTCGCGCATGATCCCGTTCCTCTTCGAGTTCCGTATTTGTTCCTGATTAGAAGCCTAGGCGTCGAGAGTCCAGACTGACGTCCGCTTGACGGCGAAGTCCTCCAGCTCGCGGGTGGTCGGCACCTGGTACTCGGCAAGCTTTGTAAGGCCGCTCTTGGGGAAGTAGCTGCGCCCAGGGTCGCCGATCAGCACGGTGGAACCCTGCGCCCTGGCCGCCGCCAGCCAGGCCATGACCTGCTCGGCCATCGGCTTTTCGTAGCAGATGTCGCCGGCCAGTATGACCTCGGCCCAAGCGGGCGCCGGCGCATCCAGCAGGTTCTGGTCTGTGAAGGCAGGCGCGACGCCGTTGGCCTGGGCGTTCAGACCGATGGCGGCGCCGCAGAACGGATCGATGTCAGCGGCCAGCACGTCCCTGGCTCCGGCCTTCAGCGCCGCGATGGCGACGATCCCGGAGCCCGACGCGAAGTCGATCACCCGCTTGCCGGCGACCAGGGCGGGGTCGTCCATCAGGTAGCGCGCCAACGCCTGGCCGCCCGCCCACGCGAACGCCCAGAACGGCGGCGGCAGGCCGATCTCGGCCAGCGCCTCTTCGGTGAGCTTCCAGATCGGCGTGATCTCATCGGCCAGGTGCAGCGTCAGCTCCGGCACGTGCGGCGGCGCCTGCAGCCGGGTGTTGGCGACGATGAAGTCGCGGCGGCCTTCGAGGGTGGCGGGGATCATCCGCATCTTCTTGTCGTCGGCGACGGGGAGGTCAATGCTGGCGGCATGGTCGACGCCCCTGCCGTTGAGCGCCTGGCGCTGTCGCTGCCCGAGGCCCAGGGCGGCGCGGAAGGCGATCGCGTGGCCTTTACCGTCGGCGGCAAGGGCTTCGCGTGGACCTACCTTGTGCGCGCTTCGCCGAAGGCTCCGCGGCGGGCGGTGCCTGACGTGCTGGCTATACGCTGCCCGCTGGAGACCAAGGAGATGCTGATCGAGGCGGCGCCCGAGCGGTTCTTCGACGACGACCACTATCGGGGCTATCCGGCGGTGCTGGTGCGCCTGGCGGCGATCGGCGAGGACGAGCTCCTGGGGCTGCTGTGGGGCGGCTGGCGGGCCGTGGCGCCGCGGGCGCTCGCCAAGCGGTTCGCGGCCTGATGCTGAGCTCGAACCCCGCGGCCGCCGAGACCCGACTGCGCGAGCTCTGCCTGGCGTTACCCGAGAGCGACGAGAAGCTCAGTCACGGGATGCCGGCCTTCCGGGTGGCGGGAAAGATGTTCGCCTACTTCTGGCACGACCACCACGGGGACGCGTGGACCCGCGTGGCGGTCAAGACCAGCGGCCGCGACGAGCAGGACTTCCTGATCGAGGCCGATCCCGAGATCTACAGCTGGCTGCCCTACATGGGGCCGTCAGGCTGGATCGGCGTCAGCCTGGCCGACAACGCCGACTGGGCGCTGGTCGAGGCGCGGCTTTTGAGCAGCTGGCGGCTGGCTGCGCCGCGGCGGTTGATCGGACCATAAGGGGTCCGCCCCCCAACAAGCGGAACTGGGCGGGACGCCTGGCGTTCCGGAACGTGCTCTATGCGCACGACGGGGGCTTTAAGGGTGTCGATGGATCGCCAGGAGCAGTTTGCGGCGTCACTGTCCGACGACGGCCGTTACCGTCTTCTGGTCGACGCCATCACCGACTACGCCATCTACATGCTGGACCCGGGCGGCCGGGTGACGAGTTGGAACCCCGGCGCCCAGCGGTTCAAGGGCTACCTGCCGCAGGAGATCATCGGAGAGCATTTTTCGCGGTTCTACACCGATGAGGATCGAGCGGCCGGCCTGCCCGCCAGGGCCCTGCAGGAGGCCATCGACGAGGGAAGGTTCGAGGCTGAGGGTTGGCGGGTCCGCAAGGACGGAAGCCGCTTCTGGGCGCATGTGGTCATCGATCCCATCCGGACGGAGACCGGCGAGGTTCTTGGCTTCGCGAAGATCACGCGGGACCTGACGGAGCGCCGGGCCTCGGAAGTGGCGCTGCGCGAGAGCGAGCAGCAGTTCAAGCTGCTGGTGCAGGGCGTGACCGACTACGCCATCTACATGCTGGATCGCACCGGGCGGGTGAGCAACTGGAACGCCGGCGCCCAGCGCATCAAGGGCTATCTCCCGGGCGAGATCATCGGCGAGCATTTTTCCCGCTTCTACACCGACGAGGATCGCGCCCAGGGCGCGCCGGAGCTGGCGCTGCAGACGGCTGCCCGCGACGGGCGTTTCGAGAAGGAGGGCTGGCGGGTCCGCAAGGACGGCACGCGATTTTGGGCCCACGTGATCATCGATCCGATCCGGAACGCCGACGGCGAGGTGGTGGGTTTCGCCAAGATCACGCGCGACATCACCGAACGGCGCGAGGCGCAGCAGGCCCTCGACCTGGCCCGTGAAGCGCTCTTTCAGTCGCAGAAGCTCGAGGCTATCGGCCAACTCACCGGCGGTATCGCCCACGACTTCAACAACCTCCTGATGGTGGTGCTCGCGAGCCTGGATCTCGTGCGCAAGCGCCTTCCCCACGACCCCAAGATCACGCCGCTGATCGAGAACGCCGTGCAGGGCGCCGAGCGTGGCGCAGTGCTGACCCAGCGGATGCTGGCCTTCGCCCGCAAGCAGGAACTGTCGATGGAGGCGGTCGAATTGCCGGCCCTGGTCCGCGGCATGACCGGCATGCTCCAGCGCTCGCTCGGCCCGTCCATCCAGATCGAGACCCGCTTCCCGCTTGGCCTCCCGCCGCTCTACACCGATCCGGCGCAGCTCGAGACGGTGCTGCTGAACCTGACGGTCAACGCCCGCGACGCCATGCCCGACGGGGGGACCATCAGCATCGAGGCAAGGAGCGAGACGGTCTCGCAGGGCTCGGACAGCACGCTCCCACCCGGCGCCTACGTTCGCCTCTCCGTAGCCGACACGGGCGAGGGGATGAGCGAAGACACCCGCGTGCGGGCCGCGGAGCCTTTCTACACCACCAAGGGCGTCGGCAAGGGCACCGGGCTTGGCCTGTCGATGGTGCACGGCCTGGCGGAACAATCGGGCGGACGGATGGACATCCGCAGCCGGCTTGGCGAGGGGACCGTTGTCGAGCTTTGGCTGCCCCAGGCCGTGGTCGACAATGAGCCCCGCGTGTTCTCCGGCACAGCCGAGCCGGAGCCGTTTGGCAACGGAATCCCGCTCGTGGTCCTCGCCGTCGACGATGACGCGCTCGTGCTGATCAACACCGTCGCGATGCTGGAAGATCTTGGCCATCGGGTCTTCCCAGCGACGTCGGCAAAGGATGCGCTGGCGACGCTGCGACGCGAAACCGTCGACCTCGTGATCACCGACTACGCCATGCCGCAGGCGACCGGCCTGCAACTGGCCGAGAGCATAAGGGCTCAACACGGAGACCTTCCCGTGCTCCTGGCCACGGGATACGCGGAGCTGCCGGCGGATGCGCAGCCCGTACTGCCCAAGCTGGCGAAGCCGTTCCTCCAGAGAGACCTGGCCGCCGCGATCCGTCAGATGATGGGTGACGAACCGGCGCCAAAGCCGGTCGAATAGGCGGCCATTTCCGGCGTTCCCTCGCCCCTGAAACGCTGTATCTTAGCAGTGTAAACATTGGGCGAGGATGCGGCGATGGACGGGCAGGGGACGGTGCTGGTGACCGGGGGGTCCGGTTTCATCGGCGGGTGGTGTGTGATCGGCCTCCTGCAACAGGGCTATGTGGTTCGCACGACGGTGCGGGACCTGTCGCGCGAAGCGGGCGTCCGGCAGGCGCTGGGGACCGTCGTCGATCCCGGCAACCGGCTGAGTTTCCACGCCGCCAACCTGACGGATGACGTCGGCTGGGACGCCGCGGTCGAGGGCTGCGACTACGTCTTGCACGTGGCCTCGCCACTGGGCGTGGCCAAGCCGAAGGACCCGGATGAATTGATCGTCCCGGCGCGAGAGGGTGCGAAGCGTGCGGTCGCCGCGGCGATCAAAGCCGGCGTGAGGCGGGTGGTGCTGACCTCGTCGGTTTCGGCCACCAGCCCAACGGTCGGCAGCGGGGACTCGATCAGCGACGAGACCGTCTGGACCGACCTCTCCGATCGCCGGGTCAGCGCCTACGCCCGGTCCAAGACCCTGGCCGAGCGGGCCGCGTGGGACCTCATCGCGTCGGCCGGCGGGAAGACGACGCTGGCCACCGTCAACCCGGCGCTGGTGCTGGCGCCGGTGCTGAGCGCGGACTTCTCGGAGTCGGTGCAGGTGGTGGAACGCCTGTTGTCCGGCCGGGTCCCGGGCCTGCCGCGCCTGGGCTTCAACGTGGTCGACGCGCGCGACGTGGCCGACCTGCATATCCGCGCGATGACCGATCCCAAGGCAGCCGGCGAGCGCTTCGTGGCGGCGGGGCATTTCGCCTGGATGGGCGACCTGGCCGCGCTGTTGCGTGCGGAACTGGGCGAGGGCGCGGCGAAGGTCCCGACCCGCAAGGTTCCTGACTTCGTGATCCGTCTGGCAGGCTTCTTCGACAAGGACCTGGGCTCGGTGACGCCGGCGCTTGGCCACAAGCACGACTATTCCTCGGCCAAGGCCCAGGCCCTGCTGGGCTGGCAGCCTCGGCCGCTCAAGGACACGGTGCTGGAGACCGCCCGCAGCCTGATCGCCCAGGGCCTGGTCTAGTCGCGCGACCTAGCTGTCGAGCTGCGTCCAGGCGGCTTCTGTCGCCAGGCGGTAGTCCTCGCTCCAAGGCGGGCCCAGCGCCGCGCCGATCGCCTTGAGCTGCGCCTCCAGCGCCGGACTGTCGACGTGCAGCAGGCCGCAGACCTGCCGCGGCATGTCACGCTCGGCCACGCGGTGGACCTGCAGTCCCAGGGCGGCGCAGGCCTGGGCGACGACGTCGCGATAGAAGCTGCCCTCCGCCGCATGCATCTGGGCGTGGGACTTCAGGATGGCGGCGAGGCTGCCTGCCAGCTTGGCGGTTGCGGCGGCGGTGACCGCGGCGCGGACCGCGACGCCGTCGCGCTCCAGGTCGGCGACAAGCGTGCCGATTTCGCGCGCCGCGTTGGCCTCGGTCGCGGCGCGCACCGTGTCCAGCAGCGCCTGCGCCGAGCGAAGGTCCAGGGTCTCGGCCTGGTGATAGACGAACCGCTCAGCGCCCGTCGCGAAGACGAGCCGCCGCCGCTCCAGCACCTGCGGGGCCTCAGGCGGTCCGGCCAGGGCCACCACGGCGGTCCAATAGGTGTGGGGCCGAAATCCCAGGACGGCGGTGGACGGCCTTTCGGACATCGTGTCCTCCGTGCTGGATCCTAATCCAGCGCGACCCCGCCGCGCTTCAGGGCGTCCGCCAGGAGCTTGAAGTGTTCGGGGCGTTGGAAGGGATAGGACGCCGTCAGGTATTCCGCGGTCAATGGGGCGCCGAGGGCCTCCAGGCGCGAGAGCTCCAGACGGGCGCCGTCGATGTCGCCAAGGCGGCCCAGCAGCGCGACCATCCGCTGGCGCGCCCGCGCATTGTTCGGGTTGAGCGCAAGTGCGCGGTCCAGGTGCGTCCGGCAGCAGTCGAGATCGCCCAGCAGGAAATTCCACAGGCCGAGGTCGGCTTCGATGACGTCGGCATGCATGTAGTCTGGGTCGATGCGGAACGCCGCGCTCTGGATGGCGATCGCCTCGTCCAGATCGCCGCCGAAGCCGTAGACGCACCCGGAGAAATGGTGCGCCAGCCCGGCGCTGGGATTGAGGTCGAGCGCCTGGTCGGCGTGGAAGCGCGCTCTCGAATAGGAAGCGCTGGCCCAGAGTTCGCCGGCGCTCGCCAGCGAATGGCCCATCCATCCGCTCGGATCGATCTCGACGGCCTTCTGCGCGGCGCCCAGCATTTCCCGCATCAGACCTAGAACGGCGTCACGCTTGCCGCCGGCCCAGCCCTTCAGCGCCTTCTCGTAGTGGATGAGCGAGATCAGGTTCCAGGGCAGGGCCGAGGCCGGATCGAGCCGGGTGGCGGTCTCCAGCTGCTCCAGAGCCACGGCGAAGTCGTCCTGCGATGCGCGGTTGAGCGCCCACAGCGCCTTCAGTGTCATGTCCCAGGCGGTGAGGTCGTCCGGCTGCTTGCGCATGATCCGGCGTCGTTCGGCCGAGGTCAGCTCCGGCGCGATGCGCTGGAACACCTCGCCGGCGATCTGCGCCTGCATCTCGACCAACCCGGCCAGGTCGCGTTCGAACCGGGCCGACCAGAGCTGGGCGCCGTCGGCGGCGTCGACCAGCTCGATGCTGAGGCGAGCCTGCTGGCCCACGCGCTGGATCCGGCCGCCGATGGCGTAGCGGGCGCCGAGCGCAGCCGCCCGCTCGGCGATCGGCAGGCCTCGGCGGCTGGGGTCGAAGGCGGCGTTGCGCGACAGGACGGGGAACCAGCGCCACGAGGCGAGCTCCGCCATCAGGTCCTCGGCCAGCCCGTCGATGAAATAGGCGTCGGCAGGGTCGGGGTTCTCCTGCTCGAACGGGAAGACCGCGACCATCGGCCGGGCCATGACCTCGGCGACCCGCTCGGCGGGCGCGAGGGCGACGGCGGGAGAGGGCTCGTCGCCCTCGACGGTCACCTCGCCGACGAAGCGGAAGCCCTGGCCGTGGATCGTTCGGATCCACTGCTGGGTGGCGCCGTCGTCGCCCAGGGCCTGACGGCAGAACTTGATCCGGCTGGAGACCGCGGACTCCGAGACGAAGCGGCCGCCCCACACTTCGGCGATGATCTCGTCCTTCGAGACCAGGCGGTCGCAGTGCTCGACCAGCATGCGCAGCAGGGCGAACACCTGCGGCTCCACGGCAATCCGCGCCCCGTCGCGCCGAAGCTCAACCTGGCCCGCATCCAGTTCGAAGTCGCCAAATCTGTAGATCATCGCTCGCTGCACTTTGGAAAAAACGCACGCGTGGGCCTGGCCCGGCCGGCGGCGCACTCCCGTCGGCATATCCCCGGTATCTCCCAATGTTCTCCAGGAGACCTCCAAGCACCGACTTAGGCGACCCGGTACGGATTTGCCAGTCGCAGGGGATTGGACCCCGCCGAACCCAACAGGAGAACGAGATGCCTCTCGTGGATATCCAGCTGATCAAGGGCGTCTTCGACGACGCCCAGAAGCGCACGATGATCGAACGCGTCACCGACGCCATGGTCAGCGTCGAAGGTGAAGTGATGCGCGGCGTGACGTGGGTGCGCGTCCAGGAGATTGCCAGCGGAGAGTGGGCCATCGGCGGCAAGGCCCTCTCCACCGGCGACGTCAAGGCCATGCAGGCAAGCGCCGGCTAAGGCCTGGCGGGTCGTTGTTGTCCCCAAACCCGCGGCGGCCCGCCGATTAACAACCCCCCGAAAAGGAAGATCTATGTCTACCAAGATTCAATTCACGACCATTGCCCTGGCCGCCGCGTTGGTGTTCGCCGGGGGCGCAAAGGCGGCCCCTGCTTCGATGACGGGCCTGGACGACGTGACGACCTCCGTGCGGGTCTCGCTCGCCGACCTCGATCTGAACCAGCAGGCCGGCATGGCTGTCGCCCACCAACGGATTCGCCAGGCGGCGACCTTCGTCTGTGGAAGCGAACCGCCCTACGCTGGGCTCTACCAGCATCGGCTCTACAACAGCTGCCGCAAGGCGGCGGTCGATGAGGCGATGGCCGATCTCAGCGCCCAGGTCGCGGCGCTGGGGGACTCCGGATCCACGCCGAAGCTGACGGCTCTGGCGGCCAACCGCTAGCCGTCCCGCGCATGCCTGGCCAGGCGCCTCCCCGTCCGCCGGCCGGCAGCCCGCGACGCCCCAGCTCCCGCCGGGCGTCGCGGGCTTACGCGCGTCCGCCTACTTCATCGAGGCGACCCGATAGAGGAAGTCGACGAAGCCCAGGGTCGCGCCGTCGTAGCCCATGACCTTGGG
>JBOHKZ010000371.1:0-32310 GCA_050729355.1 Phenylobacterium sp.
CGGCAACTCAGGCGGCTACCAGGCCTTCCCGATCGCCCCGCGGATGGCCTTCGTGACGCTGGACGCTTCGTTCTGATCGAAGGCGGGTGGCGCTCTAATGGGCGCCGTCCGCACGCATCAGCTTTCGCAGAACAGCTATGCGGAAGTCGCCGTATCGACGTTCTGCAGATTTCCATATCTAGCGCCTCCGAAACGGAGACGAGAGATGAAAGTGATAATCCCCCTGGCGGCGTTCGCCGGGTCGCTGGCGCTCTTCCTGACGAGCTTCTCGGCGGCGGCGCTGAACTACCTCTAACCCACGGCGGTGCGCAGCTCTCCGAGCACGCGCGCCAGATCGCCCTCGCGGAATGGCTTCTGCAGAACGGGCGACCCTCTATCCACATCGCGAAGGCCCGCATCGCCATAGCCGGTGGCGAAGGCGAAGGGCGCGCCCTGAGCCCGCAGATAGTCGGCGAGCGGAAAGATCGGCTGGCCGCCCAGATTGACGTCGAGCACCGCGCAATCGATGCCGCCCTTGCTGGCCAGCTCCATCGCTTCGTCCAGTCGCGCAGCGGGCCCGATGACCGTGCAGCCGAGGTCGGTGAGCATGTCTTCGATCAGCATCGAGACCATCATCTCATCCTCCACCACGAGGACGCGTAGGCCGTTCAGATGTGCTGCGTGGGTCATTCCGTGGGCTCCAGGGCCGGCTCGAGCGATTCTGTTCGGAAGGCTGCAGGAGGGTAGTCCAGACCGCCCGTGCTCGCGAGGCTACAGCCCACGATGCCACGTGCAGTCTGACTGCAGGATGAACTGCGTTTTGCGATCTGCGTGATATTCATTTTTGGAATGACGATCCCCCGACCGGCGCCAATGTCCGTTAACGCGGCGCCCGCGATCTGGTTCCGGACGCTCGATGCTCGACAGGCGCGGCTGGCGATATCATCAGGCGGGTGATCTGATTGCCCTTGCGCTCCTGGACCCGGAATTGATGCCGATGGAAGGCGAAGGTCTGGCCGGTCTCCGGAATGCGCCGGGCCTCGTGGATCAGCAGGCCCGCGATCGTGACCGCTTCGTCGTCGGGAAGATCCCAGTTCATGGCGCGGTTGAGGTCGCGGATGGTCACCGAGCCCTCGACCTCGATCCAGCCGTCGAGGCCGGGCTTGACGCCGGCGACGGCGACGTCGTGCTCGTCCTCGATCTCGCCGACGATCTCCTCGAGGATGTCCTCGAGGGTCACCAGGCCTTGCAGGGCCCCGTACTCGTCGACGACCAGGGCGAAGTGGTTCTGGCGCTTCAGGAAGGCGGCGAGCTGGTCCTTCAAGCTGGTGGTCTCCGGTATGAACCACGGCTCGCGCATGATGGCCGCGGCGTTCAGGGTATCGATCTTGCCGTCCGCGTCGGCGAGGGCTTGCAGCAGGTCCTTGGCGTGCAGCATCCCCACGATGTTCTCCGCGTCGCCGCGGTAGAGCGGCATGCGGCTGTGGCCGCTCTCCAGCACCTCTGCCAGCAGCTCGCGCGGCGGCAGGTCGACGTCGATCAGGGCGATGGCCATGCGGTGAACCATGACCTCGCTGACATCCATTTCCGCCAGGTCCAGGACGCCGCCGAGCATCCAGCGGTCGCCGCTTTCGACCAGGCCTTCGGAGTGGTGGTATTCGACGGCGCCGCGGATCTCCTCGTGGGCGGCCAGCACGTCGGTCTCCATGCTCAGGTTGACGCCGAACGGCCGCAGCGTTTGGCGTACGATCCACTGCGCGCCGTTGGCGATCGGGCCAAAGATCCGCACCGTCCAGTAGGTGGGGATCGAGATCGCACGGGCTACGCTGTCGGGGTGGGCGATAGCCAGGGTCTTGGGTAGGATCTCGGCGAAGACTACCACCAGGACGGTCATGATGCCGGTGGCGATCAGGGGACCCATGACCGACCCCTGCGGAAACATCGAGCTCAGCACCGAGGTGGTCAGGGACGAGGCGAAGATGTTGATGACGTTGTAGGACAGGAGGATCGCCCCGATCATCCGCTCTCGGTCGCTCAACAGCAGATTAACCCGTCGGGCGGCGGCGTCGCCGTCGCGTTCCAGTTGGTGCATCCGGCCTCGGGACGCCGCGGTCATGGCGGTTTCCGCCGCTGATATCAGGGCGGAGATCGCCAACAGGAAGACCAGGGTGGGGGCTAGCGCGAGCAGGGCGGCCATCAGCGGGCTCCATCCTGGACGAGGAACTCGCGGACCGCGCCCGCGTCGACATCCTTGGCGACGAAGGCGTCGCCGATGCCGCGCGCCAGGATGAAGGTAAGCTTGCCGCCCTCGGCCTTCTTGTCCTGCGCCATGTGGCGGACCAGGCGGTCGGCGTCGAACGGGGCGCGGTCGATGTCCGTCAGGCAGGTCGGCAGTCCGGCCGACGATATGGCGGCGGCGGCGCGGGTCGCGTCCTGGCTTGGGCAAAGCCCTTGGGCGGCGGAGAAGCGGAAGGCCAGCGCCTGGCCGGCGGCGACCGCCTCGCCGTGCAGCAGGGAAGCGCCGAAGCCCATCTCGGCTTCCAGTGCGTGGCCGAAGGTGTGGCCCAGGTTCAGCAGGGCGCGGCGGCCCTGCTCGGTCTCATCCTCCGCCACGATCTCCGCCTTCATCTCCACCGAACGCGCGACGGCGGTGGTGAGAGCCGTGGGCTCGCGCGCCAGCACCTCGCCGCCGTGGGCCTCCAGCCACTCGAAGAACGCGAAGTCGCCCAGCAGGCCGTACTTGATCACTTCGGCATAGCCTGCCCGCATCTCGCGGTCGGAGAGCGTGTCCAGCACGTCGAGGTCGGCCAGCACAAGCCGCGGCTGATGGAAGGCGCCGACCAGGTTCTTGCCGCGGGCCGTATCGATGGCGGTCTTGCCTCCGACGGAGGAGTCGACCTGGGCCAGCAGCGTCGTAGGGAACTGAATAAAGTCGACGCCGCGCTTGTAGATCGCCGCGGCGAAACCGGTCAGGTCGCCGACCACGCCGCCGCCGAACGCTACGACCACGTCGCCGCGGTCCAGCTCCAACGCCAGCAGCCGGTCGATCACGTCGGCCAGGCCCTCGAAGCTCTTGGTCTGTTCGCCGGGCGCGACGATCACCGGCGTCACCGCCAGGCCCGCGCCTTCGAGGGACGCGGTCAGACGCCGGCCGTGCAGGGCCCAGACGGTCTCGTCGCTGACCACGGCCAGGCGCTTGCGCTTCAGGAACGGCGCGATCCGCGCGCCGGCGGCGTCCAGCAGCCCCGGTCCCACCAGGACCTCGTAGGATCGCTTGCCCAGGCCCACGGCCACGGTGCGGGTCATGGCGCCTGCTCCTGCAGATAGGCGGAGAGCGCGCGGATCACCTGATCGACGGTGACGTGATGGGCCGCGTCGCCGGTCTCGACGATGACGTCGGCCTCGCTGTAGGCCGGATAGCGCAGCTCGGCCTGGTCCTGCAGCACGGCCAGCGGATCGCGGCCCTTGAGAAGAGGCCGGCTGTCCTTGCGGCCCACGCGGCGCGCGAGGATTTCCAGGTCGGCCTTCAGCCAGACCGACACCGCGCGGGCCTTGATCAAGGCGCGGGTCTCCGGGTTCATGAAGGCGCCGCCGCCGGTGGCCAGCACGTGGGCCGGCTGCTCCAGCAGGCGCGCGATCACCCGGCGCTCGCCTTCGCGGAAGGCGGGCTCGCCGAGGTCAGCGAAGATGTCGGGGATGGTGCGGCCGGCAGCGGCCTCGATCTCGGAATCGGCGTCACGGAACGGCAGCTCCAGCGCGTTGGCGAGCCGGCGTCCTACGCTCGATTTTCCGACGCCCATCAGTCCGACGAGGGCGATGGTGCGGTGTCGCAGCGGTGCAAAACGGTCCATGAATGGCCAAGGCTTACACGAGCCGGCGGGCGTGCGCCAACTTCCGCCGTTAAGACGTTGCTCCATATGATCCAACAGGTGAACCGACCCATGCAAAGCTCCGTCCGCCTCATCGCCCTGATGCTCGCGCTCGGCGCGGCTGGCGCCGCGCGGGCGCAGGCGGTGGATGTGGCGACGCTTGCGGCGCCGGACGCCTTCACGACGCCCGGGCGGGACACCGGTTTGCCCGCCAACCTGTGGCGCGGCGCCTCGATCGCCACAGCCCGGACCGTCCTGCCGTTGCTCGCCGCGAAGCCCCTGACGCCGGCCGGGCAGCAGCTGGCGCGCCGGGTTCTTGCCACGGGCGCGCCGGGCCCGACGGGCGCCGGCTCGGATCCCGCATTGCTGGCGGTCAGGGCGAGCGCGCTTTCGGCCACGGGCGATCCCAAGGCCGCCGCGGTCCTGCTGGCTCGTGCGCCGGGTCGCGACCGCACCCCCGAACTGGCCCGTGCCGCCGCCGAGAGCGAACTCCTGGCCGGCCAGGACGCCCAGGCCTGCGCGACGGAGGAGGGGCTGAGCGCTGGGCGTGACGACATCTACTGGCTGCGGCTGCGCGCCTATTGCCAGGCGATCGACGGCAAGGCAGCGCAGGCTCAGCTCACATTCGAATTGGCCCAGAACCAGTCCCGCGACGCCGTATTCGGTCGCCTCATGGCGGTGAAGCTGGCGGGCGGCGGCGATCCGGGCGCGGCGTCGCTGCGCAACGGCCTCGATTTCGCGCTCTCCCGCAACCTCGGCCTGAACCTGGAGGCGGCGAAGCCCGCGCCGGCGGTGGCCGCGGCCCTGGCGGGAGGCGATCCCAACCCGCCAACCTGGGACCTGACGCTGCTGGACCCGGCGTTGGCCGGACTGGCGGGCGCCATGGTCGCGGGCCAGACACTGCCGGCGGGCGGAGTGTCGGCGCTGATCGCGGCGGCGGCCGAGGCCGACGCCAAGTCCCGCTCGAAGGTGCAGGGGCAGGCGCTACTGGTCGCCGCGCTCGCCGGAGACCTCGCCCCGCAAGACCGCGCCAGTCTGGCCGCCTTCACCGTCCCCGAGGGCAAGGCGCCGGCCGCCCGCAGCCTGGCGCTGGAGGACGCCGCGCGCCGCAAGATGTTGGGCGAGACGGCGCTCCTGGCGCTGTGGACGCTGGCCGACGCCGGAACCGCCGGGCCGGCCGTGGCCGACCGCGCCCGGATCGTCCATGCCCTGGCCCTGGCTGGGCTCACGACGGAAGCCCGTGCCCTGACGGTGGAAGGCCTGTTGGCGGCGAAATGAGCGGCAGCGGGGGCGCCTGGGCGGAGGCCTTCCTGGAAATGATGGCCGTCGAGCGGGCGGCGGCGAAGAACACGCTGACGGCCTACACTCGCGACCTGGCGGACGCCTCCGGCTTCCTGGCGGCCCGCGGGCGCGACCTGGCAGACGCCTCGGCGGAAGACATCGAAGCCTATTTCAGCGCCTTGGGCGCGCGCGGCATGGCGCCGGCAACGGCGGCCCGCAGGCGCGCGGCGGTGCGGCAGTTCTATCGCTTCGTGCTGGGCGAAACCTGGCGAGGCGACGACCCCTCGCGGCGTGTCGAGGCGCCGAAGAGGGGCCGCTCGCTGCCCAAGGTGCTGAGCCGCGAGGAGGTCGACCGGCTGATCGCCGCGGCCGGCGCGCGGGACGGGGCCCAGGGCCTGCGCCTCGGCTGCATGGTGGAGCTGGCCTACGCGTCCGGCCTGCGGATCTCCGAGCTCACGGGGCTGAGCCTGGCGGCCCTGGCGCGCGACCCGGCCTATCTGATCGTCAAGGGCAAGGGCGGCAAGGAGCGGCTCGCCCCGCTGAACGACGCCGCCCGCGCCGCGGTGAAGGCCTATCTGGAGGTGCGCGCGCAACACCTGCCGAAGGACGGCAAGGCCAATCCGTGGCTTTTCCCGTCACGCGGCAAGGAGGGTCGGCTGACGCCGCGCCGATTCGCGCAGATGCTCGATGAGGCCGCGGCAGGCGCAGGGATCGACCCGGCCCGCGTCAGCCCGCACGTGCTGCGCCACGCATTCGCGACCCATCTCTTGGAAGGCGGGGCCGATCTGCGGGTTGTGCAGACCCTGCTTGGCCACGCCGACATCGGCACGACCCAGATCTACACCCACGTCGCCGGCGACCGCCTGCGCGAGGTCGTGGCGACCAAGCATCCGTTGTCGCGCAAGCGCTGAGCGGGAGGCCGCTCGCATGGAGCGGCCTCCCAAGGGTCTCAGGTCAGGCGTTCGCTAGCCGGTGATCCGATAGCGACCCTGGCGGTCCGGGCAGACGCGCACGTAGCGGTAGTCTTCGCCGTACCGGTCGATAGGCGCCGCGGCCAGGCGGCAACGCTGGCGGTTGTAATAGGCGTAGTCGTAGCGGCCGCTGCGGTACTCGCGGGCCTCCCGATAGGGGATCGTGTCGTTGTAGCTGTAGTAGGGCCCGTAGCTGTCGCAGCGGTATTTGTCGTTGGCGTGGCCCACGGCCGCGCCGATGCCGCCGCCGACCACGGCGCCCAGCACCGCGCCTTCCGTGCCCCGGCCGTTGGCCGCGACGTTGGAGCCGAGGGCCGCGCCGGCCAATGCGCCGATGATGCCGCCGGCCACCGACGAGCTGTTGTTTGAGCGGCAACCCGCTGCGGCGGTGTAGGCGGTGTCGCGGCCGTAGTAGCCGGCGGCCGGCGCCGGAGCCCAACGGGTCTCATCCCACACGGGGGCCGGGCCGTAGATGCGGACGTATGAGCCATAGCCGTAGCGGCGGTCGTAGTCGTCCCGGGCTGCTTCCCAGTCGGCGCGGCGGCGCTCGTAGTCGCGGCGGGCCTGCTGGTAGTCGCCACGGTTGGCGTCATAGGCGGCGCGGTCGGACTGATAGCGATCGAGGTCGCGCTGGTATTGCGCGGTCGGACGGTAGTCCTGGGCCAAGGCCGGCGAGATCGTCGCCAGCGCCAGGACCGAGGCCAGCCCGATCTTCAGGGGGGCGTTCATAGCGGTCTCCATTCTCCTCGCGCCGCCCGCCGAACCTACGGCTGGGCTTGCGCATGTGTGTCCCGCCGCCCCAAACCCCCGAAATGCGAAAGGGGTTGCACGCGCAACCTTGAGCGCTCGGCGGCGCTCTTGTGACAGGCCGGCTTCCCGCCTAGGTTCCGGCACTTCTGACGCAGGGAAGCGACTCTCCGGATGGCCGTGCATTACCTCGAGTTCGAGCGCCCGATCGCCGACCTCGAAGCCAAGATCGAGGAGCTGTCGAAGCTGTCGGAAACCGAGGGGTCCGGCGCCTTCGATACCGAGATCGAAGCCCTGCGCGCCCGCGCCCAGGAGATGCGCAAGGACGCCTATTCCAAGCTCGACGCCTGGCAGAAGACCCTGGTCGCCCGCCACCCCGACCGGCCGCACTTCGTCGACTATGCGGCCGGGCTGATCGAGGAATTCGTCGAGCTGCGCGGCGACCGCAAGTTCGCCGACGACCAGGCGATCATGGGCGGGCTGGGCCGGTTTCGCGGCCGCCCGGTGGTGGTCATGGGCAACGAGAAGGGCCGCGACACCGTCACCCGCGTGAAGCACAACTTCGGCTACGCCCGGCCCGAGGGCTACCGCAAGGCGATCCGGCTGATGGAGCTGGCCGAGCGGTTCAACCTGCCGGTGATCAGCTTTGTGGACACCACGGCCGCCTATCCCGGCGTGGCGTCCGAAGAACGCGGCGTCGCTGAGGCCATCGCGCGCTCCACCGAAAAGAGCCTGATGCTGGGCGTGCCCATGGTGGCGGTGGTCACCGGCGAGGGCGGATCTGGCGGCGCGCTCGGCATCGCCTGCGGGTCGCGAGTGCTGATCCTGGAGCACGCGGTCTATTCGGTGATCCCGCCGGAAGGGGCCAACTCCATCCTGTGGCGCGGGGCGCGGACGCCCGGCGAGGCCGCCAAGGCGCTGAAGATCACCGCCCAGGACCTGTTGGGCATGAAGATCGTCGACCGGATCATTCCGGAGCCGCCGGGCGGGGCGCATTCCGACCCTGAGGCGGCGATGAAGTCGGTCGGCGACGCCATCGAGGTGGAGCTGAAGGCCCTGGAAGGGCTCAACCCCGACGAGATCCGCAAGCAGCGCGCGGACCGGTTCTACGCAATTGGGCGCTCGGGCCTGCAGTAATCGGGCGCTTGCCTGACGCTGCGTCTGCGCGTTCAGTGTTATCCAAACAAACGTTTGGAGGCGCGCCGTCATGGCTCTGAAGACCCGGTTCACCGAAGCTTTCGGGATCGAGCATCCCATCGTGCAAGGCGGCATGCAGTGGGTGGGGCGCGCCGAACTGGTGGCCGCGGTCGCCAACGCAGGCGGCCTGGGCTTCATCACCGCCCTGACGCAGCCGACGCCGGAGAAGCTCACCGAAGAGATCGCGCGCTGCCGGTCGCTGACCGACAAGCCGTTCGGCGTGAACCTGACCATCCTGCCGGCGATCAAGCCACCGCCGTACGCCGAATACCGCCAGGCGATCATCGAATCCGGCGTCAAGATCGTCGAGACGGCGGGCAACAAGCCCATCGAGCACGTCGAAGAATTCAAGAAGCACGGGATCAAGGTGATCCATAAGTGCACCTCGGTCCGCCATGGGCTGTCGGCCGAGCGGATGGGCGTGGACGCCATCTCCATCGACGGCTTCGAATGCGCCGGCCACCCGGGCGAGGACGATGTTCCCGGGCTGATCCTGATCCCGGCGGCCGCCGACAAGATCAAGATACCGATGATCGCCTCGGGCGGGTTCGGCGACGCGCGCGGCCTGGTGGCGGCGCTGGCGCTGGGCGCCGAGGGCGTCAACATGGGCACCCGCTTCATGGCGACGGTCGAAAGCCCGATCCACGAGAACATCAAGCAGCAGATCGTCGACAACGACGAGCGGTCCACCGACCTGATCTTCCGCACGATGCACAACACCAGCCGGGTGGCGAGGAACGCCATCAGCCAGCAGGTGGTGGCGCTGGAACGCGAAGGCGCGAAGTTCGAGGACGTCCGCGAGCTGGTGGCCGGCATTCGCGGCCGCAGCGTCTACGAGGTCGGCGACAACGACGCCGGCATCTGGTCGGCGGGCCAGATCCAGGGGCTGATCCACGACATCCCGACCTGCGCCGAGCTGATCCACCGGATGGTCCGCGAGGCCGAGGAAATCATCCAGGGGCGCCTCGACCGCATGGCCGGGCTGCGCGCCATGGCGAGCGCCTAGGCCCACAAACGAGAAGAGCCGCCGACCCTTCGCAGGGCGGCGGCTCTCCAACTCCTCTCGAAGCGCGCCCGCCGGTTCTGAACCGGCGGGCGTTTTCCGTCTTAGAAGCGCGCGGTCAGGCCGAACTCATAGTAACGGCCTATGACGTCATAGACGCCGATGCCGGACGTGCCGAACGGCGGTTCCTTGTCGAAGATGTTCTTCACGATGACCCGGGCCTGGGCCCCCTTGAAGCCGTAACCCACGTTCTCGACGTACTTCGAGAGGTCGTAGGTCACCGCCAGGTCGTTCAGGTAGTAGTCCTTGACCTGCAGCGGGTAGCGGGTCTCCAGGGTGAAGTCGTCGTCGAAGCTGGAGCGGGCGATCCAGTTGGTGGTCCAGATCACCGCCAGAGCGTCACGCTGGTAGGTGGTTTCCAGCTTCCATTGGTACTTGGCGTTGCCGATCTCGCCGTGGTTGCGGTTCAGGTCGAAGCCCAGGCCGGTGACCGAGGTCTGCTGACGCTGCACGTGGAACAGATCGAAGTCGAAGTTCAACGAGCCGGGGTTATCGGTCAGCAGGTTCTCGACCAGGTCCGTCAGCTCCAGACGGTAGTCGATGCCGGCGGTGAAGCCTGCAAAGTCCGTGAAGCCGGCGTTGATGAAGCCGGAGCGCGGGCCGGCCGAACCCGCTTCGCCGGCGGTCAGGATCTGACCTTGACGGGTCGTCGCCAGAGCCGAGGTGCCGCGTTCGAAGCGGCCGCAGGCGTCCTGGCCGGGAGCCGAGTCGTAGCAGACCTGCAGGATCGTGCTGAGGTTGAAGTTGGCGATCGCGTTGCTGATGTCGATGTGGATCCAGTCGAAGTGGACCGCGAGCGTCGGCGCGAAGTGCGGCTGGTAGACGAAGCCCACCGTCCACTGCTTGGCGACTTCGTTCACCAGGGTCGGCGAACCGGCCGTGGTGCCCTGCACCGTGCTGGCCTGGACTTGCGAGGTCAGCTGGAAGTTGGCCGGCAGGCCGAGCGCCGTGAACGCCGCCTGACAGTTGGCGAGACGCTGAGCGGGGTTCGGGCCGGAGTTGATGTTGGACTTGTCGCAGGGGTCTGTCGCGGTGGTGAAGCTCGTCGACGGCGGCAGCGAAATCTCGGTGATCGCCGGGGCGCGGAACGAGCGGCTCTTCGACGCCCGGAAGGTCAGGTCCTCGATGGGCGCCCAGCGGCCGCCGTAGCTCCAGGAATGGTCCTTGCCGGCCACGGAGTGGTCGATCGAGCGGTAGGAGCCTTCGAGTTCCAGCTTGCGCAGGCCGGGATAGGAGAAGTCGCCGCCGAAGATCGGCAGCAGGGCTTCGCCGTAGAACTCGGAGGTGTGGTACTTGCCCGAGAGGCCAGCGATGGCGGCCGAGCGGCCGATGCCGCGTTCCTGCGGATCGTTCGGGTTAAAGTCGTTCTTTTCGAGACGGTACTCGTAGCCCGCCGCGAAGCTCAGCGCGCCGGCCGGCAGCTGGTAGATGTCGCCGCCGAAGTTGGCTTCGTAGTCGGTCTGCTGGTTCTTGAAGAGGCTCTCGAACTGCACGCCGACGTAGGCCAGGGCCGCAGCGCTCGGGGCGCCCAGTCCGAACATGTTCAGCGGCGCGCAGCCCGCGGCGCGAGCGGCCACGTTGCGGCAGACGATGTTGCCGCTGGCGTCACGCACCGCGTCGATGGCCAGCAAGAACTTCGACTGGTCGATGTTCGGCGAGCGGAAGTAGCCCTTGTTCTCGCCGAAGTTGGCCGAGGCGTTCCAGAAGCCATGGTTGAGGAAATCGATGTCGCCTTCGACGGCGAAGACGCCGCGATAGGTCTCGGTTTGCGAGGTGGTCTTGTTGGAGCCGATGTCGACCGACGCGCGGTCGAGGAAAAACAGTCGGTCGCCCGGCGACGCGGCGTCTGCCGGAAGCGGCGTCGGCTGGTTCAGGATGATGCCGCGGGCTTGAGAGGTCAGGAACGGATTGGCCGTCGAGAACTGCAGCGGGGCGGAAGTCCCGCCGAAGATCGAGGCGTTGTAGATCGGCTGGTTGAACGGCTCGACCGAGTTGGATTTCGAATAGAGCAGTTCGGTGTTGAACCGGATCTTCGGCGTGAGGTCGTACTTGATGAAGGCCGTCGCGACGTGCCGCTTCACCGGCGATTGCAGCGAGGTGAGCTCGGCGAGGTTCATGCCGTCGCCGCCAGAGTTGATCGAGGCCTGGTAGAAGACGCCCTGGTTGTAGGGGACAAGTGCACCGCCGGGGGCGAACTGGGCGAAGACGGCGGGCGAGCCGGCGGCGCCCGGGATCACCAGCTGGCCGCTCTGGGCGGAACCGCCCGTGCGGAACGGCAGGCCGCCCGTGGTCACTTCGGCGATCCGGCGGTTCAGGATGATGATGTTGCCGGGGATGTTGTCGCTGGTGGTCCGGTTCGCGGGGTTGGCCGCGAAGGCGAGCTGGCGCGCGGTCACCGGGCGATCCGTGTACGCGAGCGTCGTCGTCTCGTTGTACTCGTAGCTGCCCATCACGGAGAGCTTGTCGTCGAAGAACTTGTGCCCGCCCATGATGCGCGCACGGTAGGATTGGCCGTCGCTGCGATCGGAAATTCCGTACTGGCCGTCGACCTCGACGCCCTCGTAATCCGTCCTGGTGATGATGTTGATGACGCCGGCGACGGCGTCGGAGCCGTAGACCGCGGAGCCGCCGGCCTGGATCGTTTCGATCCGGTCGACGAGGCCCGTCGGGATCACGTTCAGGTCGACCTGGCCGCCCGCGAGGTTGCCGGCCACGAACAGCGAGCCCGGGACGCCGCCGACGAAGCGGCGACCGTTGACCAGGGTCAGGGTGCGGTTGGTGCCCAGGTTGAAGATGTTGACGAAGTTGCGGCCCGTGCTGAACGACGCCTGGTCGCCGATGGGGTTCGTCGGGATGCCGGAGGAGGGCAGTTCGTTGATCGCGTCGGCCACGTTGGTGAAGCCGCGCTTGTCCATCGACTGGCTGCTGATCACCTGGATCGGCTGAACCGAGGTCAACTCGGAGCGCTTGATGCGCGAACCGGTCACGACGATCTCGCCGACCTCGACGCCCGCATCGGCGGCGCTGGCGAACGTCGGAATGGCCAGGCAGGCGGCGGTCGCCACCGAGCCCAGAAGCGCGGTGCGCAACATAGTCTTCATCGAATGCATTCTCAGGAACCCCCGGTAGTCCAGATTGTAAGCAGGACACGGGGCACCCCGCCCCCGCCCAACCGAGAAACGGGCCCGCCGAGCGTCCATGCCAATTTCAGGCGGAGGACGGCAGCGTCACACGTTTCAAACGGCGAGCGGCGAAGCTGTCACGCACCCGTCACGCGAGCAACAAGAAGTCGCCACAATGTGACCCGTGTTAGGTCATGCGTGTCAGGTTTTCGGTAATGTGCGCCTTTAACGCCACACATCACTGTATCTACAGGCAAACTTGACCCTATCGGCCCCGTTCAGCGCAACGACTTCAGCGTTTCTGTAATGGAATCCACGGCCTCTGGCGTCGTCGCCCAGGAGCACATGAAGCGCACGCTTCCATCGAGGAAGCGGTACACGAACCACCCTGACGCGTGCAGCCGAACGAGGGTGGCGTCGTCCATCTCGACGAAGACGCCGTTGGCCTCCACCGGGTGCGTGACCTTGAAGGGCATGGCCTCGGCCAGCCGCCGGGCCATGGCGTTGGCGTGGGCGGCGTGACGCACGAACGCGCCGTCCTCCAGCATGCCGACGAAGGGCGCCGCGAAGAACCGGCCTTTCGACGGAAGCTGGCCGCTCTGCTTCAGCCGTGCGTCGAACCGGCGGGCCAGCGACCGGTCGAACATCACGATAGCCTCGCTCGGCGTCATCCCCGCCTTGGTCCCGCCGATCACCAACATGTCGACGCCGAGGCCCTTGATGGCCTTCAGGTCGAAGCCGGCCGCCGCGGCGTTGGCCAGCCGGGCGCCGTCGAGATGGACGCCGTAGCCGCGCGCCTTCACCGGGTCGATCAAGGCCTTGAGCGCCCCGGCGGTGTAGAGGGTGCCGTATTCGGTCGCGTTGGTCAGCGACAGCGCCGCTGGTGCCTGCCAGTGCGCTTGGTCCGCCGCCGCGAGGGGTTCGTCCAGAAGCGCCGGGTCGATCCTCCCTGAGGCGCCGGCCAGGCCGACGATGCCCAGGCCATGGCCGAAGAACCCCGGCGCGCCGGTCTCGTCGGTGGCGATGTGGGCGTGCTCATGGGCCAGCACAGCCTCGAACGGCCGGACGAGCGTGGCGAGGCATATGGAGTTGGCCGCGGAGCCGGAGGTGACGAACCGCACCTCGGCGTCGGCGTCCAGCAGGGCGCGCACCAGGTCGGCGGCGCGCGCGCTGACGGCGTCATGCCCGTAGCTGGACATGAAGCCGCTGTTGGCAGCGACCAGGGCCTGCATGACCTCGGGCGCGGCGGGGGCGGTGTTGTCGGACGCGAAGTCGTGTCGAGCCATCGCCGGGTCAGCCGGCCGTCGCTTCGAGGATCTCGCAGAAGGTCTTCAGGTCGACGTTGCCGCCCGAGACCACGCAGACGATGGGGCCCTGGCCGGCCTCGCCGGTCAGCGCCGCGGCGAGCGGCAAGGCGCCGGCGCCCTCGGCGATCACCCGCGCCTTCTCCGCCATCAGCCGCATGGCCCGCCGCGTCTGATCCAGGGTGACGACGATATTGCCGTCCACCAGCGGCCTCATCCGCTCCCACATGCGCGGGAAGACGCTTTGGCCGCCGGCGCCGTCGACGAAGGAGGCCTGCCACTCGGGGAAGGTCTGGGGTGATCCCATGGCGAACGAGCGCGCGGCCGGGGCGGCGGTGTCCGGTTCCGCGGTCCAGACCTTGATATCGGGCCGCAGCGCCTTGATCGCGCTGCCCACGCCGGTGATCAGCCCGCCGCCGCCGACCCCGCCGATCACTGCGACGGCGTCCGGCGCGTCCTCGAGGATCTCCAGCCCCATCGTCGCGTGGCCGGCGATGAAGTTGTGGTCGTCGAACGGGTGGATGAAGGTCCCCACGACGCCGGGATAGGCGCGGTCGTCCAGCGCCTTCCACGCCACCTCGTAGGGAACGGTGACCAGCCGCGCGCCCAGGGCGCGCATACGTTCGAGCTTCGACGCGGGCGCCGTCTCGATCGCCACGACCGTGCAGGGGACGCCGGCCTTTCGGGCCGCATAGGCGACGCCCTGGCCGGCGTTGCCGGCGCTGATTGTCCAGACGCCCAGCCGACGCTCGGCGTCGGACAGCATGGCCACCGCATTGGCCGCGCCGCGCAGCTTGTAGGCGTTGATCGGCTGCAGGTTCTCGAGCTTGAGCCGGATGTCGGGAAAGCCGGCTCCGAGCTCCAGCCGGACCAGCGGCGTGCGCACGCAGGTCCCGGCGATCCGCGCACGCGCGGCCTCGATCTCGGCGAGCGCGATGGGCCGGACAGCGTCCAGAGTTGCGAGCATGGTCAGCGTCTCTCCATGGGCGTGCCGGCTTGTTAGCGGAAATCCCGCCGAGCGCTAAGAGGCCCGCGCTATCGGCAGCCCTTGCGGTAGGCCTCATTCAGAAAGGCCAGTGTCTTGGGCCAACTGTCGACGCGGGCGGCCACGTTGCCCTCGGCCGTGCCGCCGGCCTGGGCGATCATCGCGGCTGGCACGACCACGCCGGGCGCCGGGGGCTTTCCGAAGGCCGCGTGGCCAGCGTTGTCATAGGCCAGGTGCTGATGGGGATAGCGGAACTTCGCCGCATCGAGCCGGGCCATGATCGCGTCCCCCATGGCCGTCGACGGCCAGAGCGCGTCCTGCCGTCCGGAGATCAGCAGCACCGGCCCGCGGATCTTCTCGACGGGGATATGGGCCTCCGGCTGCGCCTTGGCGAAGCTGCGGGTGTAGAGGTCGATGATCGATTTGAAGCGGCCGGAGGCGAAGTCGTAGGGCGCGTAGGCCACGGGCTGGCCGCCGCTCGTCCACGAAGGTTTCGGGTCCGCGAGATTCTGCATGTTGACGCCCGCCCAGGCGACGCTCGAGGGCAGGCCCGCGACGACCGCGCAGACCCGCGGATTGCGCGAACCCTCCAGCAATCCGGCCTCTGCGCCCTTGGAGACGCCGACAATGGCCACGCGCCGGCGGGTCCCGGTCGGCTGGGCCGCCAGCCAGTCCACGGCGGTGTCGAAATACTCCAGCGGGACCGATTGCAGGGTCTGCGGCACGCCAGGCGCCATGAAGTAGGCGAGCGCCAGCACGCCGAAGCCCTGGGCATTCAGATCGCGCGCCGCGCGCGAGGGGACGCCGCCTTCCGAACCGCCCAGCAGGAGGAGCAGCGGGCCCTTCCCGGCCGGCGGTGCGTAGAACTCGCCCACGAGCCCTTGCGGCAAGTCGGTGATCGGAGCCGGCGGATTGGCCGCCCACGCCGGGCTGGCGAGAACGGCGGCGGCGCTGAGCGCGGCCAGAATCCAACGAGCGACGACACGTTTCCCGATCATCCCGCGAGTTCAGGCGCGGCGGCGCCCAAGGTCAAGCTCCGGCGACCTCGCGCGCCCAGCTCCGCACCTCGTCTGCGAAGAGATCGGGTTCTTCCATCGCCGCGAAGTGGCCGCCTCTGGGCATGTCGGTCCAGCGGGCGATGTTGTAGGCGCGTTCGGCGAACGATCGGGGCGGCGCCGAATAGAGCGGCTCGCCCGGGAAGTTGGCGAAGGCGGTGGGCGTCTCCAGGCGCTCGCCCGGCGCGAAAGCCAGGCCGCCTTCCTCCACCAGGCCGCGGTAGTACCAGGCTCCGGTCGTGAAGCTCTCGGTCATCACATAAAGCATGATGTTGGTGAGCAGCCGGTCCTTCGGATAGGCCTCGTCCATCGTCTTGGTCGAGAGGTCCGACCAGTCGTGGAAGCGCTCGGCGATCCAGGCGGCCTGGCCCACCGGGTTGCCCGCGCCCATCCAGGCGATCGACTGCGGCTTGGAGACCTGCAGCCGGAAGTAGGCGCCCATCATCTCCATCGCCCCGGCCTGCTTCGTGGCCCAGGCGATCTCGGCCTCGCCCTCGGGTCCGCCATGCGGCCGGAAGCCCAGCATGTTGAGGTGGATGGCGCGCGCGTTTGCGCCGTGGTCGCGGCCGAGCCAAGAGGTGACCATCGCGCCCCAGTCGCCGCCCTGCGCGAGGTAGGACTGGTAGCCCAGCACCTGCGTCATCAGCGTGTTGAAGAGCCGCGCGGTGGTGCGCTGGCCGATCGGACGGGTGGGCTTGGACGAGAAACCGAAGCCGGGCAGGGACGGGATCACCAGGTCGAAGGCGTCGGCCGCGCTCCCGCCGAACCGCGAGGGATAGGCGAGCTTCTCGATCACCTGCCAGAACTCGTAGTGCGAACCGGGCCAGCCGTGGGTGAGGATCAGCGGCCGCTTGCCGTCAGCCTCGCCGACCACGTGCAGGAAGTGGATGTCGTAGTCTTCCACCCGGGCGGTGAACTGGTCGAACCGGTTGAGGTCCGCCATGGCGGCGCGCCAGTTGTAGCGGTTGGTCCAGTGTGCGCAGAGCTCGCGCAGGTAAGCCCCATCGCAGCCATAGGCCCAGCCGTCCGGAACTGCCGGCTGCGGCGGCCAGGGATAGGCGCGGACCCGGTCCATCACCGCCTCGACGTCGGACGGCTCCCAGCGGACCTCGAACGGCTGTGGCTTGGACATGGCGGGCTCCCGTGGAACGCGGATTTCAAGGTGCTGCCGTAAGGGCGGTCAAGCCGCCGCGGACGGCCGGCGCTCAAGGCGCATCTTCAGGCCGCCTTCCGGGGCCAGGGTGATGCGGGCGCTGAGCTTCACGTCCTGCGGCGTCTTCAGGCGCGGCTGGCGGCGTTGGGCCAGGGTGGCCAGGATCAGCGTCGCCTCGGTCATCGCCAGGCCCATGCCGATGCAGATGCGAGGGCCCGCTCCGAACGGCATGTAGGCGAAGCGCGGGCGGCCCTCGCTGCGCGCCGGCGAGAAGCGGTCGGGATCGAACGCCATCGGGTCATCCCACAACGTGCGATGGCGGTGCAGCACCCAGGTCGAGATCATGATGCGGTCGCCTGCGTTCACCTTCTCGCCGCAAATCTCGTCGTCAGCGACCGCCCGTCGCCGGGTCACCGCGGGCGCCGGCGGATAGAGCCGCATGGACTCCTCGATGACCTGGCGGGTGTAGGGGAGGTTCGGGACATCCTCGGCGGTCGGCGTGCGTCCGCCCAGGACGGCGTCGAGCTCGGCGTGCAGGCGCGCTTCCGCCTCCGGATGCTGCGACAGCAGGTACCAGGTGAAAGTCATGGCGACAGCGGTGGTCTCGTGCCCGGCTTCGAAGATGGTGATCACCTCGTCGCGAACCTCCTGGGCGGTCAGGCCTGCGCCGTCCTCGGGGTCCTTGGCGGCGACGAGGCGGGTGAGCAGGTCGTTCGGAGCGTCGGCGAGATTGCGTTCGCGTTCTTCGATCATCCGGTAGATGGCGCCGTCCATGGCGCTGAAGTCCTCATGCAGCGCGTCCTGCTTGGCCTTGATCCGCATCGGCCCGATGACCGGCAGGAGGTCGAGGATGCCGATGTTGAGTGCGTCGCGGGAAAAGCCGAGCGCCGTCCCGGCAAGGCTCACCAGCTCAGGCGCGTCCGAGGAGAACATGGTCCCGCAGATGATCCGCAGGGTCAGGGCCTTCATCTCCTCCGCCATGTCGATGTCAGCCCCGTCGGGAAGCGCCTCCCAGCGCTCGGCGAAGGCCTGGGCGGCGGCGGCCATGGCGGGCGCGTAGGACGCCACGCTGCGCGGATCGAATGCGGGCGCCATGATCTTGCGATGGCGCCGCCACTTCTCAGGCTCGGCGCTGAGCAGGCCTTCGCCGAACATGGCGGTGAAGAAGCGATTGGAGAGCTCGTCCTTCGGATAGTTGGCGACGTTGTCGAGCAGTACGCGGCGGATGCCCTCGGGGTCATGGACCAGCACGGTCCCGCCGAATGACGACTTCCAGCGGAAGACGGGCTGCTCGAAGATCGCACGCGGCAAGATCTCGAAGGCGTTGCCGGAGCCGAGCTGCTTCAGCAGCGACGGCATCTTCTCCGGCGGTGGAGCCATCCCGGCGAGGCGATGAAGGGTCGAGGCGTCCGACATGCTTGAGCTCCGGGCCGCTCGGCCCTTGGATCAGGACTTGGCGCGCAGTCCCCTGGCGATGGTTGAATCCAACTTGTGCGACAGCTCGCGCGCGCCGCCGGGCGGCAACATGCCGGCGAGCTCCAGAACCACGGCGCCGTGCACGGCGGCCCAGAACATCATGCCGATCTCGCCGGCGTCGCCGCTCATGATGCCTTCCTGAAAGGCGTCGTTGACGTAGCCGGTCATGGTCTCGTGCGCCCGCCGTCCCGCGGTGACCAGCTCGGGATACTTTTCGACGTGCGGCTGGTTGAGGTCGAACATCAGCTTGTAGGAGTGCGGGTGCTCCAGCGCGAAGGTCACATAGGCCTCGCCCACCGCCTTGCCCTTGGCGCGGGCGCCTTCGGCGCCGTCGCGGGCCTTTTCCAGGGCCTCGGCGAAGCGGTTGAAGCCGTTGGTGCGGATGGCGGCCAGGATGTCGTCCTTGTCGCGGAAGTAGCGATAGGGCGTCATCGGCGAGACGCCCAGCTCGGCGGCCAGCTGGCGCATGGTCACCGCGTCGGGTCCGCGCTCGGCGAACAGCTTCTCCGCCGCCTCGCAAAGGCGCTCGCGGAAGTCGGCGACGTCGGTGTCGGACAAAATGCGGGGCATCGGGTCTCGTTACAAAAAAGTGGCTTGCTATTCGCTACTGCTTACGTAATAAATTTACAACGTAAGTTTCACGGGAGGCTCCCATGGACGGTGATGTGCGCATCAATCCCTATCTCGCGGGTAACTTTGCACCAATTCGCAGCGAGGATGACTTCGATCTTCCGGTGACGGGTGAGATTCCCGCCGGGCTGCAGGGCGCGCTGTTCCGGATCGGACCGAACCCGCAGTACGAGCCGCGCGACCCCCAGCAGCACCACTGGTTCGGCGGCGACGGCATGGTCCACGGCTTCTATGTGGCCGACGGCAAGGTCAGCTACCGCAACCGCTATGTCCGCACCCCGAAGTGGGAGCTGGAGCACGAGCATGGCCGGGCGTTGTTCGGCGCCATGGGCAACCCGATGACCACAGATCCCATCGCGCTGGGCAACGAAGGCGGCGTCGCCAACACCAACATCGTCTGGCACGGCGGCAAGCTGCTGGCGCTGGAAGAGGCGCATCACCCGTTCGAGATGGACCTGAAGACCCTCGAGTCCCGTGGCTACGCCCGGGAGTTCCAAGGCAAGGTCACGGCGCACCCGAAGATCGACCCGGTAAGCGGCGAGATGACCTGGTTCGCCTATGGCGTCGGGCCGATGCCGCTGTCGGCCGGCATGAGTTATGGCGTCACCGCCAAGGACGGATCGCTGATCCGCCGCCAGGATTTCGAGGCGCCCTTCGCCTGCATGGCCCACGATTTCATGGTCACCGAGAACCACGTGCTGTTCCCGATCCTGCCGCTGACCGCGAGCCTGGAGCGCGCGATGAGCGGGCGTCCGCCGTTCGCGTGGGAGCCGGAGAAGGGCTCCTATGTGGGCGTTATGCGCCGGGACGCCGACGTCTCGACCATGCGCTGGTTCAACACCGAGGCCTGCTACGTCTTCCACCCGCTGAACAGCTGGGAGGTCGACGGCAAGATCTACTGCGACGTGATGCGCTACGACGTGGCCCCGCTGTTCCCGAAGGCCGACGGTTCGCCCGGCGACAGGGCCGCGGCGCGGCTGGTGCGCTGGACCTTCGACCTCAACAGCAACTCTGACGCCATCAAGGAAGAGGCGCTGGACGACCTGGACGGCGAGTTCCCGCGCGTCGATCCGCGCGTCGAGACCCGTGCTCACCGCCACGGCTGGTACGCCGCCGACCCGACCAACGCCAAGACCATCAAGCAGAGCGCCATCGCCCACCTCGATCTGAAGACCGGCAAGCGCCAGGTCTATGAGCTGACGGGCGGCGACATGACCTCGGAGCCGGTGTTCACGCCGCGCTCGGAGTCGGCCGCCGAGGGCGACGGCTGGGTGACCGCGGTGGTCTACCGCGCCGGCGAGGATCGCAGCGACCTCCTGGTCTTCGAGGCCCAGGACATCGCCAAGGGTCCGATCGCCACAGCGAAGATGCCCCGCCGGGTGCCGTTCGGCTTCCACGGCAACTGGGTGAGCTTCTAGGCCTGCGCGGCGGTGGCGGGCTCGCGCGCCACCGCCTAAGCTCTCCGCAAAATCGGGGAGCGAACATGCTGGGACGGTGGACGGTCGCGATGGCGGCCCTGACGGCGGCGGCGAGCTTCACTGCCAGTCCCGCGGTTGCAGACCCGAACTTCAACGACCGCCAGGACTTCGAGTTCGTCCAGCGGGGCTTCGTCGGGACTCGCGCCGACCCGAAGATCACCGCCGCCGACGGCCACGTGGTCTGGGACCTGACGGCCTACGATTTCCTGAAAGGCCCCGCGCCCGCCACGGCTAACGCGAGCCTGTGGCGTCAGGCGCAACTGCTCTCCAAGGCGGGCCTCTTCAAGGTCACCGACGGCGTATGGCAGGTGCGCGGGTTCGACATCGCCAACGCCACCTTCATCCAGGGCAAGACCGGCTGGATCGTCATCGACACCCTGACCTCGGCGGAGGCCGCGAAGGCCGCGTACGACCTGGTCACCGAAAAGCTGGGCAAGCGGCCGGTGGTCGCGGTGATCTACACCCACAGCCACGCCGACCACTTCGGCGGCGCGCGCGGGATGATCGCCCAGGCCGATGTGGACGCGGGACGGGTGCAGGTGATCGCCCCGGCGGGCTTCCTGGAGCATGCGGTCAGCGAGAACATCATCGCCGGCCCTGCCATGGCCCGGCGCGCCACTTACCAGTTCGGATCCTTCCTGCCCAAGGGCGCGGACGGCCAGGTCAGCTCGGGCATAGGCCAGGCGTTGAGCGTCGGGACCCAGACGCTGGTGCCGCCGACCGTATCGATCACCCGGACCGGCCAGGAGATGACCATCGACGGGGTGCGGCTGCAGTTCCAGCTCACGCCCGGGACCGAAGCGCCGGCCGAGATGAACATCTACCTGCCGGACCTGAAGGCGCTGTGCATGGCGGAGAACGCCAACGCCTCGATGCACAATGTGCTGACGCCGCGCGGCGCCCTGGTCCGCGACGCCAAGGAATGGGCCGACTACCTGACCCAGTCGATCCGCCTCTATGGCGACAAGTCCGACGTGATGTTCACCAGCCACGCCTGGCCGCGGTTCGGCCGCGAGGCGCTCAACGACTACCTGGGCAAGCATCGCGACGCCTACAAATACCTGCACGACCAGACGGTGCGAATGATGAATTCGGGCCTCACCGGACCGGAGATCGCCAACCGCCTGAAGCTGCCGCCGGCCCTGGCTGACGAGTGGTACAACCGCGGCTACTACGGCACGCTCAGCTTCAACAGCCGCGCGGTCTACCAGCGCTACATGGGCTGGTACGACGCCAATCCGGTGCATCTGGCGCCGCTGGACCCCGCCGACGAGAGCACGCGCTACGTGGCGATGATGGGCGGCGCGGAGACGGTGCTGGCCGCCGCGCGCAAGGCCTATGACGCCGGCGACGACCGCTGGGCGGGCGAACTGGCCAACCGTGTGGTGTTCGCCGACAAGTCCAACAGCGCGGCGCGCGAATTCCTGGCCAAGGTCTATGACCGCCAGGGACAGGCGGCGGAAAGCGCGATCTGGCGCAACATGTACCTGACGGCCGCCCTGGAGCTGCGCTCCGGCGTCCAGTCGCAGCGCGGCGCGGGCCAGTCCATCGACCTGATCCAGAACACCACCACCCCGATGCTGCTCGACCTGATGTCGGTCAGGCTCAATCCGGCGAAGGCCGGCACAGGCTCGGTGGCGGTCGACCTGATCTTCCCCGACCGCAAGGAGCGCTTCCGGGTGACGGTGAAGAACGACGTCCTGACCTATGAGGCGGACCCCAAGGCCGGCAAGGCCGACGTGGCGCTGACCATGCCTAGGGCCAGCTTCCTGATGGCCGCGCTGGCGGGCGGGGACCTGAAGCCGGCGCTGGCGAACGGCACGGTGAAGGCCGAGGGCGATCCCGCAGCCTTCACGAAATTCCTGAGCTGGTTCGACCCGCCGGTCGGAAACTTTCCGATCGTCTGGCGCTAGGACTCTTCGCAGTCGATCTCGTCCACCAGGCGGGCGGCCTGCCAGAGTTCGATCGTCGGGACGCCCTCTTCGCAGAGCTCCTCGGCCTGTTCCTTGGCGTCGGCGTCGTTGCTCGCCTCAAGCCACTGGCCGTTGACGATGTGGTTCCGGCGATCGACGCGATAGGCCCGGTACGTGGTCATCCAAACCCCCTCTGCTGGAGCTTGGAAAACGACCTATCCGGAAAACGGTTGCGCTTGCTTTGGAGGGTCCAGCGAGGGGCGTGCGTTCAGGGCGTCGCGGTCGAAGCCGGCGATGGTCTTGTAGCCGCCAGCCGTAGCCTCCAGCTCCTCGCGGGTCAGAATGTCTTCGATCGCCTTGAACCCCTGCGGTGCGCGTTCGTGGGCCAGTTGCATGACCTGCTCGGGGCCGTTGCCGCGGTTGGCCAGGACGATGCGGTTGGTGGCCGGGCGCCGGGCGGCTTCGTAGGCGGCAAGCGCTGCGTCAGGGTCTCGGGTCGCCAGCTCGTAGGCCAGGGTGCGGGCGTCGAGGATGGCCTGCGAGGCGCCGTTGGAGCCGATCGGGTACATCGGGTGCGCGGCGTCGCCCAGCAGGGTGAGCGGGCCTTGGCCCCAGGCGGCCAGCGGGTCGCGATCGACCATGGGGTATTCAAAGACCTGGGCGGCCCCGCGGATCACCGCAGGCACGTCCAGCCAGCCGAAATCCCAGCTTTCGAACCGCGGCAGGAAGTCGGGCAGCCGGCAGGGCCGGTTCCAGTCCTCCCGCCGCCAGTCGGTCTCATCGGGAAAGCGCAGCTCGGCGATCCAGTTGACCAGCGAGCGGCCTCGCGCAGCGGCGGAGGGGTCGATCGGATAGCAGACGAACTTCTGATCCTGATGGCCCGCCATGACCATGGCGCCGCCGCCCAGATAGGGCTCCGCCTCGGTCACGCCGCGCCAGAGCACGCGGCGATTCCAGATCGGCGGACCTTCGGTCGGGTTGAGTTGGGCGCGGATGGCGGAATGGATGCCGTCGGCTGCGACCACCACCTCGGCGGTGACCTCTTCCAGGGGCTTCCCGGTCGCGCGGGACCGGAACGCGACGCGCGGACCGTCGACGCCCGTGGCCTCATGATCGAAGGCGATGGCGTCCGGCCCCAACCGCTCCAGCACGGCGTCCGCCAACAGCATCTGCAGTGTCCCGCGGTGGATCGAGTACTGCGGCCAATGGTACCCGGCGAACTTGCCGCGCGGCTCGCGCCAGATCTCCTGGCCGAAGCGGTTGGCGTAAACCAGCGCCTCGGTGGGGATCGCGACGGCGGCGATCCGACCGGCGAGTCCCAGGTCGGTCAGCTCGCGCACGGCGTGGGGGAGGAGGTTGATGCCGACGCCCAGCGGCTTCAGCTCGGCGACCGCCTCGTAGACCCGCGAGCGGATGCCCGCTGCATGCAGGCTCAACGCCAAGGTGAGGCCGCCGATCCCGCCACCGATGATCGCGACCCGCATGGTCAGGCCGGGCGGCGGAGACGGCGGGCGGTGGCGTGGATCATCCCCGAAGGACGATCAGACCAGCGCGCCGTGGCAATGCTTGAACTTCTTGCCCGAGCCGCAGGGGCAGGCTGAGTTCCGACCGGTGGCTTCCCAGTTGTCCGGCAGCGAACCGACCGGCAGCGCCTGGCGCTGTTCGGCCGAGAGGCCATCGGGCAGGGCGCCCATGGTCGCCACGTTCTCACCGGTCAGCGGATCGAGGTGGACTTCCTGGAAGATGCCCGGCGGTGGAGCCGGCGGCTCTTCGAACTGGAACTCGACCGTCATCAGCCAGCGGGTGACGTTCTGGCGAAGGTCGGTGAGCAGTTTCTCGAAGAGGGTGAAGGCCTCGGTCTTGTACTCGTTCAGCGGATCGCGCTGGCCGTAGCCGCGCAGGCCGATGACGTTGCGCAGGTGGTCGAGGTGCATCAGGTGCTCGCGCCACTGCAGGTCGACCATCTGCAGGAGGAAGCTCTTCTCTACCGTGCGCATGTGGTCGCCGACCTGGGCCTCGCGCTGGGCGGCGCGTTCGTCGGAGGCCTTGGTGATGCGTTGCTCGATCTCTTCGTTGGCGATGCCGTCCTCGGCCGCCCATTCCTTGATCGGCAGCTCGAGGCCCAGCCATTCGCGGACGTGGTGGTCCAGTCCCTCGACGTCCCACTGCTCGGCGTAGGCCTTGGGCGGCAGGTGGCGGGTGACGAAGTCCTCGATGGTGTCGAGGCGCATCTCGCGGATCACGTCGGAGAGGTCGGTGGCCGCCATGAACTCGGCGCGCTGTTCGAAGACGGCCTTGCGCTGGTCGTTCACGACGTCGTCGTACTTCAGCAGGTTCTTGCGGATTTCGTAGTTGCGCTGCTCGACCCGCTTCTGGGCGGTGGCGATGGCGGAGTTCAGCCACTTGTGGGTGATCGCCTCGCCTTCCTGGACGCCGAAGGTGCGCATGATCCCGTCGAGGCGCTCGCCGGCGAAGATGCGCAGCAGGTCGTCTTCGCAGGACAGGAAGAACTTCGAGTGGCCGGGGTCGCCCTGACGGCCGGTGCGGCCGCGCAGCTGGTTGTCGATCCGCCGGCTCTCGTGGCGCTCGGTGCCGAGCACAAAGAGGCCGCCGGCCGCGAGCGCGGCTTCCTTGCGGTCCTTGATCTCGCTTTCGATCTCGGACTTCCGCTTGGCGGCCATCTCAGGCGTGACCTCGACGCCCAGGCCGCGCTGTTCGTCGCGCCACTGCATGAGCTTCATGTCGATGTTGCCGCCGAGCTGGATGTCGGTGCCGCGGCCGGCCATGTTGGTGGCGATGGTTACCGCGCCGGGAACGCCGGCGTCCGCGACGATCAGGGCCTCCTGCTCGTGGTAGCGGGCGTTCAGCACGCTGTGCGGCAGGCCTTTGATCTTCTTGCCGTCCACCTCGAAGGTATGGGCCTTGAGCATCTCGGAGAGCTGCTCGGACTTCTCGATCGAGACCGTGCCCACCAGGATCGGCTGGCCGCGGCGGTAGCAGTCCTCGATCAGGTTGATGATCGCCACATGCTTCTCGGCGGCGGTCCGGTAGACCTCGTCGTCGTCGTCGATCCGCACGACCGGGCGGTTGGTCGGGATTTCGGCGACGTCCATCTTGTAGATGTCGAGGAATTCCTGCGCCTCGGTGGAAGCCGTGCCGGTCATGCCCGACAGCTTCGAATAGAGGCGGAAGTAGTTCTGGATGGTCACCGAGGCCAGGGTCTGGTTCTCGGGCTGGATGACCACGGCTTCCTTGGCCTCGATGGCCTGGTGCAGACCTTCCGAGAGACGGCGGCCCTGCATCATGCGGCCGGTGAACTCGTCGATCAGCATCACCTCGCCGGCGCGGACGATGTAGTCCTTGTCGCGCTGGTAGATGACGTTGGCGCGCAGCGCCTGGTTCACGTGGTGGACGATGGAGACGTTGGCGGCGTCGTAGAGCCCGGCGGAATCCTCGGCCAGGTGGCCGCCGGCCATCAGGATCTCCTCGATCTTCTCGGAGCCTTCCTCGGTTAGGATCACCTGCCGCTGCTTCTCGTCGAAGTCGTAGGTGGTCTTGTCGGTGACCATCTCTTTGATCAGCGCGTCGATGGTCTTGTAGAGTTCGGACCGGTCCTCGGTGGGGCCGGAAATGATCAGCGGCGTGCGCGCCTCGTCGATCAGGATGGAGTCCACTTCGTCGACGATCGCGAAGTTGTGGCCCCGCTGCACCATCTCGCCCGCGTCGTAGACCAGGTTGTCGCGCAGGTAGTCGAAGCCGAACTCGTTGTTGGTGCCGTAGGTGATGTCGCTGTTGTAGGCGGCCTGGCGCTGGCCCTGGGAGAGGCCGTGGACGATGACGCCCACTTCCATGCCGAGGAAGCGGTAGACCTGACCCATCCACTCGGCGTCGCGTTGCGCCAGGTAGTCGTTGACCGTGATGACGTGGACGCCCTTGCCGGCGAGCGCGTTCAGATAGACGGGCGCGGTGCCGACCAGCGTCTTGCCTTCGCCGGTCCGCATCTCGGCGATGCCGCCCTGGTGCAGGATCATGCCGCCGACGAGCTGCACGTCGTAGTGGCGTTGGCCCAGCGAGCGCTTGGCGCCTTCGCGCACGACGGCGAAGGCTTCCTCCAGCAGATCGTCCAGCGTCGCGCCCTTGGCGAGGCGCTCGCGGAACTCGACGGTCTTGGCGCGCAGCTCGGCGTCGGAGAGCGCCTGCATGGCGGGTTCCAGCGCGGTGATCTTGGCGACCCGCGCTCCCATGCTCTTGACCTTGCGATCGTTGGAAGAGCCGAAGAACCGTTGGAAGATGCTCAAGGGGGCAGGTCCGGTTGGATAGCGAGGGCGAGGCGGTGGCCGAAGCCCGTCGTCCGCCGGGAAAATCCGCTCATTTCAGGGCGCGGGAGACTTAAGCAGCGCCCCTCTCAGTGTCAACGCGGCCGCGGGGCGCAGCCGGCTTGGCTATAGAGCCATATCTGGGTAATCTTGAGCCACAATGAAGGCCTAGTCGCTCATAAGCGCCGCGTTCAACCGCAGGCATTCCCCCCGCGCCCGGTAATCCCCGCGCGATTTCTTCTCATGGACGCCGGATTTCGCGAGCAAGCGACCCCCGCGTTTCTGCACGAGAGCAACATGGTCTCAAACACCACGACCGCGACCAATCGCTATGGCGCCTTGGCCGCGGAGATCTACGACATCGACAAGCCGCTGGGCTTTCTGCCGGACACCCGGTTCCACCTGGAGCGGTTCGAGGGCTTCGGCCGACCGATCCTGGAGCCCGCCTGCGGGACCGGCCGGACGCTGGTCCCGTTCCTGGAGGCGGGACACGACATCACCGGCTTCGACCAGAGCCCGGAGATGCTGGAGCGGTGCCATGCGCGATGCGCGGCGCGAGGCTTTTCGCCTGACCTTCGCCAGCAACGGTTCGAAGATTTTCGATATGACCGCAAGTTCGGGGCGGTCCTGGTTCCGGTGGGGACCTTCACCCTGATCGACGACGTGGCTGTGGCGCAGTCGGTGCTTCGGCGGTTCCGGGACGCGCTGGAGCCCGGCGGGATCATCGTGCTCGACATCCAGTCGCTGTCGTTCCTGGCGGACACCCGCGACGACCGCCGCCGCTGGACCGCCGAGAACGGCGACCTCCTGACGCTCGAGGGCGTTCGCACCAAGACCGACTGGCTGACCCAGCGGCGCGAGGCGATGCTCCGCTACGAGCGCTGGCGCGACAACCGGCTGGTCGAGACGCACATGGAGCCGATGGCCCAGCGCTACTGGGGGCTGGAGGAGTTCCGGCTGGTGCTGGAGGCCTCAGGATTCAGCGAGGTGAGCGTCGTGGGCGACTACGACCGGGGGCGAGCCCTGCGCACCAACACACGGACGCTGACCTTCGAGGCGGTGAGGTCGCGGTGAGCACACAACAAACACCGCTCATCCCGGCGAAAGCCGGGACCCAAGCGGGCAATCAGGTTCAAAACCCCAGCAAGTTGTTCAGATCGTCGTAGAGGTCACGCCACGTCGGATTGGAAGCCTCGATTAGCTCGATCTTCCACTTACGCTTCCACTCCTTGATCTGCCGCTCGCGGCGAAAGGCATTCTCGCGCAAGTCGAATGTCTCGAACCACACCAGTTGGCTGACGCCGTACTTGGAAGTGAAGCCCGGCTGCACCTTTTCGCGATGCTCGAAGACGCGTTTCGAGAGGTCGCCTGTGTGGCCGGTGTACAGCGTACCGTATGGGCCGCTGGATAGAATGTAGACGAAGAAACTCATCCTCCTCCGCTCTTAGCGGAAGCTCAGCTTGGGTCCCGGCTTTCGCCGGGATGAGCGGAGGAGGTGGGGTGTTTCAGTCTAGACGACTTCGAACAGGCCCGCCGCGCCCATGCCGCCGCCGATGCACATGGAGACGATGACGTTCTTGGCGCCGCGGCGCTTGCCTTCCTGCAGGACGTGGCCCGCCAGGCGCGCGCCGGTCATCCCGAACGGGTGGCCGATGGCGATGGAGCCGCCGTTGACGTTGTACTTCTCAGGGTCGATGCCGAGCTTGTCGCGGCTGTAGAGGCACTGCGAGGCGAAGGCCTCGTTGAGCTCCCACAGGTCGATGTCGTCGACCTTCAGGCCGTGCCGTTCCAGGAGACGCGGGATCGCGAAGACCGGACCGATGCCCATCTCGTCGGGCTCGCAGCCGGCGACGGCCCAGCCCTTGAAGATGCCCATCGGCGTCAGGCCGCGGCGGGCCGCTTCCTTGGCTTCCATGACCACCACGGCGGCCGAGCCGTCGGAGAGCTGGGAGGCGTTGCCGGCGGTGATGTACTTGCCGGGGCCGCGCACGGGCTCGAGCTTGGCGAGGCCTTCGGCGCTGGTGTCGGGGCGGTTGCACTCGTCGCGATTGACCACGTAGTCGACGATGGACTCTTCCTTCGTCTCCTTGTTGACGACCTTCATCTTGGTCTTCATCGGGACGATCTCGTCGGCGAACTTGTTGGCCTGCTGGGCGGCCGCCATGCGGCGCTGGCTCTCCAGCGAATACTCGTCCTGGGCCTCGCGGCTGACCTTATAGCGCTCGGCGACGATGTCGGCGGTGTCGATCATCGGCATGAAGATCGCCGGATACATCTTGGTCAGTTCCGGATCGAAGTTGTCCTTGCCGGTGCCCATGTTGGGCATGGAGATCGTCTCCACGCCGCCGGCTACGACGATGTCGGCGCCGTCGTTGCGGACGTAGTTGGCGGCCATGCCGATGGTCTGCAGGCCCGAGGAGCAGAAGCGGTTGACCGTCACGCCCGAGGTGGTGATCGGCAGGCCGGCCAGCAGGCCCGCCTGGCGGGCCATGTTGCCGCCGCCGTGGGCGACGTTGCCCATGAAGACGTCCTCGACGTCGGCGCCTTCGATGCCGGCCTTGGCCACGGCGTGTTTCACCGAGTGGGCGGCGATCGAAACGGTGGGGGTGATGTTGAATCCACCCCGGGCCGATTTGGCCAGGCCGGTGCGGGCGTAAGAAACAATGACGGCTTCGCGCATTTTAAATGATCCTCCCAACAATATGTCGGCGGGGCCTTGAGCCTCCGCTTGTGGTCGGGCGCAACCTTTGCATCCCGGGATGGAAATGGCTAGGGACGGGCGGCGCTGCTGACGGCGCTGGCCTCCCACATCGAGGTGACCCGCATGGCGGCTGAACGGCGCCCCGTAATCCTGGCCGGACTGTTGATCGCAGCCGCCCTGTGCCTCACGGCTTGCGGCCGTGGCGGCGGCGCGGACAGTCCTCCGGAGCGCGGCGACCAGGCGGTGGCCAAGGTCGACGGCAAGACCGTCTGGGCCTCCGATGTGAAGCGCGAGGCCGTCGCCCAGGCGCTGATCGGCGAGGGCGAGCCGCTCGACGTGTCGTCGGACCTGTTCCGCCGCGTGCTGGACGAGGTGGTCGACCAGAAGCTGCTGGCCGCCGAGGCGCTGAAGCGCAAGCTGGACAAGGATCCCGTGGCCCAACGCCGGCTGGCGGCGGCGCGCGAACGCATCCTGGGCGACATGCTGGTCGAGGGCGTGGTCACCGACGCGGTCAACGACAACGCCATCCGCGGCCTCTACCAGGAGCAGCTCAAGCTCGCGAAGCGGTCGGAAGAGATCAAGGCCCGCCAAATCGTCGTCGGCACCGCAACCGACGCCGAGGCGGTGAAGAAGCTGCTGGCGACCGGCGCCTCGTTCGAGGCCCTGGCCATGGAGCGCTCCACCGATCCCGCGACCCGCTTCAACGGCGGCGACCTCGGCTATTTCACCATCGACGTGATGCCCGAGGCCTATGACGTGGCCCTGAAAGACACCAAGGCCGGCCAGGTGGTCGGGCCGTTCCCGGTGGAAGGCGGCTTCGCCCTGGTCAAGGTCGAGGACCGGCGGCTGGAGCAACCGATCACCCTGGAGGCCGCGCGGCCGCAGATCGTGCGCTTCCTGACCTATGACCAGGTCCGCGATCTCCTCGAAAAGCTGCGCAGCAAGTCCAAGGTCGAGGTGCTGGTGAAGGCCGATACGGCCAGCCGGCCGGTCCCGCCCGCCGACGCGCCCAAGGGCGCGCCGGCGACGCCGATCGCTACGCCTCCAGCCAAGGCGGTGAAGAAATGACCCGTAAGCCCACCACCCCGAAGCGTCCCGCAAAGCCGCCGACCTCTGCCGCCAAGGCGCTCGAGGCGGCCGCCAAGCCGGTGGAAGCCGTAAGCCAGGCGGTGGAGCGGGCCTTCGACCCCCTCACGAGCGCACTCAAGCGCGCGGCCCTGAAGCGCGCGGACAAGCAGGCTAGCCAGTTCCAGGCGCCGGCTCCGGCGCCTGCCGCGAAGCCGGCCAAGTCCGCCTTGCCGGTCTCACCCCTGGCCGTGCCCTTTCCGAAGATGCCGCCGATCGCGGGCGTCCAGCTCGCGACGGGCCGAGCCGGGTTCTACAAGACCGAGCGTGACGACCTCTTGCTGATGACCTTCCCGGAAGGCGCAAGCGCCGCTGGGGTCTTCACCCGCCATGGTGTCGGCTCAGCGCCGGTCGACTGGTGCAAGCGTCATCTGGAAATGACCAAGGGCGAGGGCGCGCGGGCGCTGATCGTCAACGCCGGATGCGCCAACTCCTTTACCGGCCGCCCGGGCGCGGACGCCGTACGCCGGGTGGCCTCGGCGATCGGCAAGCGCTTCGATTGCCGCCAGCGCGACGTGATGGTGGCCTCGACCGGGGTGATCGGCGTCCTCCTCGACGACGCCAAGATCACTCACCGGCTGGGCGATCTGGAGCACAGGCTGGACGAGGACGGCTGGGCGAACGCCGCCCGCGCCATCATGACCACCGACACCTTCCCCAAGGGCTCGTTCGCCACGGCGGATATCGATGGTGTGACGGTGAAGATCGGCGGGATCTGCAAGGGTTCCGGCATGATCGCGCCGGACATGGCGACGATGCTGGCCTTCGTGGTGACCGACGCGGCGATCTCGCCCGCGGCCCTGCAGAACCTCTGCAGCCTCTACACCCGCAACACCTTCAACGCGGTGACGGTGGACGGCGACCGTTCGACCAACGACACCCTGCTGCTGTTCGCGACCGGCAAGTCGGGGGCTCCGAAGATCAGCCGGGCCGGTGACCGCCGCCTGGCCGACTTCCGCGAGAAGCTGGAAGGGGTGCTGCTTGACCTCGCCCACCAACTGGTGCGGGACGGCGAGGGCGCGACCAAGTTCATCAGGATCAACGTCACTGGCGCCGAAACCCACGCCTCGGCCCGCAAGATCGCCCGCACGATCGCGGAAAGCCCCCTGGTCAAGACCGCCTTCGCCGGCGAGGACGCCAACTGGGGCCGCATCGTCATGGCGGTGGGCCGCGCCGACGAGCCGGTGGACCGCGACTCGATGAGCGTGAAGTTCGGCGACCTCTGGGCCGCCCGCGACGGGCTGGTCTCCTCGACCTACGACGAGGCCAAGATGAGCGCCTACATGAAGCGCCAGGAACTCGAGGTCACCGTCGATGTCGGCGTGGGCCGCGCGACGGCCACGCTTTGGACCTGCGACCTGACCAAGCGCTACGTCGAGATCAACGGCGACTACCGAAGCTAGGACCACGCCGGCGTCCTGTGGTCGCCGAACGGCAATCGTTGTACCGCTTGGCGCATGAGCGCGCCGCCCGCCGACGAACGCCAGGAGAAGGCCGGACAGCAGATCGATCTGGCGGGGACCGCGCCGTTCGGGCTTGGGAACCTCGAGATCACGCCGGCGACGCGGCAGGTCCGCACACCCGATGGAGTTGACCACACGGCCGAACCCCGGGTCCTGCAGGTGCTGGTCGCGCTGGCTGAAGCCGATGGCGGCGTGGTGTCGCGAGACGCGCTCACCCGGCGATGTTGGGACGGACGGGTGGTCGGGGAGGACTCCATCCATCGCGCGATCGCCAAGGCCCGACAGTTGGGCGAGTTGGCGAGCCCGCCCGCCTTCCACATCGAGAGCATTCCGCGCGTGGGCTACCGGCTCCTGACCGGCGTCATGGGACCACAGACGGGCGTCCGAGCGCCGCCGGGCGCCGGCCTCGTCGTGGGGCGCCGGGGCCTGATCGCCGGCGGCGTCCTTGCGCTCGCCGCAGCGGGCGGCGCGGTGGCCTACCT